>JASHXG010000160.1 GCA_030043675.1 Vulcanimicrobiota bacterium | reverse complement strand
GCAGCCACGCCGACGGATTCTCCGGAATGCCGCGCAGCTTCCAAACCTCCAATGCGCGGCAGAAGGCGTCTTGTACGACGTCTTCTGCCAGCGCGAGATTGTGCAGGCCGAAGATGCGCGTGAGCGCCGCGACCATCCGCCCCGCCTCGCGGCGGAAGAGCCGGTCGCTGGGCTCCATCTCACATATCCATCTTCATGATCGGGCGCACCTCGACGGCGCCGCCGACGTCGAAGATCGGACAGCCGCGCGCCAGATCGGCCGCGCCATCGATGCTTGCGGCTTCGATCAGCGTGAATCCGCCGACCAGATCTTTAGCCTCGGCGAACGGACCGTCGGTCACCGTCCCCCGCCGATCTTTGACGACCTTGCCCTCAGTCTCGAGCGGTTGGCCCGGATCCTTCAGGTTGCCGCTCGCGGTAAGCTCTTTCATCCAAGCAAGCCACTTTTGCATGATCTGCTCCGATTCTTCGGGCGTGCTCGGACGCCGGCCGCCGCGGTAAAGGTAGAGAAATTCGCCCATGACTGTCCTCCCGTACGAATGAGTGTCGTATAGCCTAGACGTTCGAGCCGGCCGCGGACGGACAATTGCGCCTACGCCTTGGCTGCGAAGATCGGCGCGAAGAGCCGGCGGTAAGGCCACGCGGCCAGAAACCACAGCGCCAAAACGGCGACGGGTACCGGCGCGGTGCTGGGCAGCATGGTGATGTGAAACGCAAAGCTGTTATAGAGAAATGCTGCGAGCATGATGAGCGCGACCGGCACGAATCGGTTCACGAGCAGAAGAACGCCGAGCGTCACCTGTGCCGCAGCTACGAAGAGCGCCCAGTGTGACCGGTAAAAAACGTCGATGAACTCGCCGGCGAGTCCGGGTACCGGCGCCGGGTGCGCGATCAGAAACGAAGACGCGCCCGCCGTTATGAAGAGCAGGCCGAGCAGAATGCGCGCGATCGTCGCGACAACCATCATGGCGTTGACTCGACCAGGTCGCCGCCACAGGAGGATGCGCGTTCCAGCAGGAGCCCTCGATCGCGCGTGTTTTGCGTGAGGGCCGCCGCCCGTTCGAACTCGGCGCGCGCTTCGGGCAGACGTCCGAGCTGGAAGAGGAGCTCGGCGCGAACGCTCGGGAACAGCCGATAGCTTTGCAGCAATGGATTGTCACAAAGCGCATCGACGATCTCAAGGCCTGCGCGGGCGCCGCACGCCATGCTCACCGCGACCGCTCGATTAAGCTCGACGACCGGCGTTGGAAGGAGCCGGACGAGCTCGCCGTAGAGCCCTGCGATCCGTGCCCAATCCGTCTCTTCCGCGCGAACGGCTTTCGCGTGACAGGCCGCGATCGCGGCTTGGAGCGCGTAGGGACCCGGCTCCGGCGCGAGCCGTTCGGCTTTCGCCAGCGCGGCGAGGCCGCGCGCGATCAGAAGGCGGTTCCATCTCCTGCGATCCTGATCGCGCAAGAGAACCGGCTCGCCCAAGGGCCCAATGCGCGCTTGCGTGCGCGACGCGTGAAGCTCCATCAGCGCGACGAGCCCATGGACTTCGGCCTCGTCGGGGATGAGGGCGGCCAGCATGCGTCCTAGGCGCAGCGCATCTTCGACGAGCTCGGGACGCAGCACATCGTCTCCGGCGCTGGCTGCATAGCCCTCGTTAAAGATGAGATAGATCACTTCGAGGATCGACTCGAGACGCCGTAGCCGCTCGGGGCCATCCGGCACTTCAAATGGGACGCGGGCGTCTGCGAGCGCGCGTTTTGCGCGAACGATGCGCGCGCTAATTGTGGTCCCGCTAACGAGAAACGCTCGCGCGATTTCGGCGGTCGTCAACCCGCCTAGAAGTCTAAGCGTCAACGCAGCGCGCGCTTCCTTCGAGAGCAGCGGGTGGCAGGCGACGAACATCAGACGCAGCAAATCGTCATCGATCTCGCCGTAGGAACTCGCGAGATCCGCTTCAATCGCGCTCGAAGAGCCCTGGTAGTGCAGTTCTTCTGCTTTACGTTCGAATGCTTTGTCGCGGCGGACCTGATCGATCGCGCGCCGCTTGGCGGCCGTCATCAGCCAGGCGCCGGGGTTGCGCGGGATGCCCTCGTCGGGCCACTGCGCAAGCGCACAGACAAAGGCATCCTGCGCGAGCTCCTCGGCGCGGCCGACGTCCCGCAGCATTCGCGAGAGACTTGCGATCAGCTTCGGAGATTCGATCCGCCAAATCGCCTCGATCGCTTGCCGCACCTCGCTGCCGCTCACCCGCGATACGCCGCCCTTAATCGCTCGGCTTGCTCGCGCATCTCCGCCGGAAAGTTCTCGCCCAAGTCGTCGGCTTCGTAGATCTGGCGAATTTCGATCTCCATTCCACCGTCAAAGGGCGCATGCGTGAACCGCTCGACGACTTCGGCTTTCGATTTGCCCTGGACGATCCAAAAACCGGCGATGAGCTCTTTGGTCTCCGCGAACGGCCCGTCGGTAACGGTCGTACGACCGGCGTCAAAGCGCAGGCGCGCTCCTTTGGATGACGGCTGAAGGCCGTCGAGCGCCAGCAGCACGCCGTCTTTCGCCAGCCCCTCGTTGAACTTGCCCATCTCCGCGAACTCTTCGCGCGACGGAAGTCTCCCCGACTCCGTCTGCTGGTTTGCCCTGACCAAGACCACGAATCTCATCTCTCTCTCCTTACACGCAAAATGCAGGTTCTCTACGTATGCGTCGAACGGGAGGGTGGAATTTCGACGGCTTCGCGGCCCAAGCTGCGTCAGATTCTGGGTGGTCGGTGTCCCGAGCCGAGGCTCCGCGAGCTCGGATGCCCGGCCGGCGACCGCGGCGCTTGCACGACGCTCGGTGGGGCCGCCGCGTGCGCACGCGCCACTCGCGAGGCCGCGCGTGAGGGTTGATGATGCGTCACCGCGGCTCGCTCGCTCGATGAGCGCGCCGGTGCTTGCGAACGTTGGGCACCCGATGGGGCGCCGGCCACGTGAAGCCGGCTCAGCGCTTGACGTTGCGCAACGACGCGGTCGGCATTGGAGAGCGGCTTATAGGAACGCCGGGGCCGGCCGTGGTTGAACGCCGCCAGATTATTTCGATTGAGACCGGCCATCTGGGCATGCCGAAGCTGCTCCGGCGTCGGATCGACGTGCGGCCGGCGCGCGATCGCGCGCTGTGCGGCGGATGGCCTGGCCTTGAGTCCACCATGGCCTCCGTCAAAGCTGACGCGACGGTGCGTGATGACGCTCCGGTTGATGACCGTCTTGTCGAAATACGTGTTGTGAATGACCGTCGTGTTCACGTTGGTTACGGCGGTGTTGTAGTTGAAGGTTCCGCCGGCCCAGGTCCCGCCGACGAAGCCGATGCCAAAATAGCCGAATCCGTAGTTGATGCCGCCGTAAAATCCGACCCCGGCGCCCCAGTAGCCGGCGTTCCAAACGTAGCCGCCGCCGGAAAACGCCCAGTATCCGGGCGTCCAGTAGAGACCGACCGCCGGCGGGGCGACCCAAACGCCCGGAACCCAGTAGTAGCCGTACGCGCCCCAAGCCCAGTAGCCGGGATTCCAGGCGTAGTTCGGCGCCGGCGGCGGGGGCTGCGAGTAGGCAGGCAGGGGCGGAGGCGGCACCGCCACGTTAACGCCCACGCACGGCCACGCCTGCGCGGTCGAGGTTAAGGGTATGGCGGCGACGAGCACTGCCGCCACGAGCACTGGGATCGATCTCAGGATTCGCACGGGGTCTCCTTGGGCGAGGGCAAACGATGATAGCGGTGGTACACGACCCCTTTTGCCCTGGCAGCGAGCCCCAGCTAACGCGATCTCATGCCATTCTTACCGAGCGAGCAGCGCCGGCGTGCGCTCGCAGCGCTGCGCCGGCCGCGCGCCGAAGGAATCGGTCGTGGGCGGGTTTACCGATCTAACCGCCGAGCGTTTCGCGCTCCTGCTCGGGCTATCGCTCTTCTTCGGCTTTGCCTTCGAGGGGTTCTATTCGGAGCTGCCCTGCCGGCCGGGCGGCGTGCGCACCTTCCCGCTGCTGGCGCTCGCCGGCGGCTGCCTCTATTTGTTGGAGCCCCGCTATGGCTCGGTCTTCGCGGTGGGACTCTTGATCCTCGGGTTCTGGATTTACGCCTGGGCGCGCCGGAAGAGCGCCGCCGAAGACGCGGAGGCCGTGGCGGGCTTCTTCATCGTGCCGGCCTGCAACTTGCTCGCGTTCGCCCTCGGCCCGATCGCGTTGACACAGCCGCTCTGGCTCTCGGTGACCGTAGCCGTTGCGGCGGTGCTGCTGCTTGGAAGCCAACGCACGCTGCACGCTTGGGCAGAACGCGTAACCAACAGCGAAGTCATGACGGCCGGCGAGTTTTTGATCCTGGTCGGGATCATGCTGCCGCTGCTGGCCGGCCTGAAGCCAATTCCATACACCTCGGTCACGCCGTTCGGCGTCGGCCTGGCGGTCGTTGCAGTCTCCGGGATCTCGTACGCAAGCTACCTGCTGCAACGCTTCGTCTTTGGAGCGCGCGGAACGTTCCTAGCGGCGATTCTCGGCGGCCTCTACTCATCGACTGCGACGACGGTCGTCCTCGCGCGGCGCGCGCGCCAGGAGGGCATGACGCCCGAGCTCCAAGCCGGCATCGTGGCCGCGACCGCGATGATGTACGTGCGGATTCTGGTCGTCTGCGGTATCTTCAATGTCGGGCTGGCACGCATGCTGGCCGTTCCCCTGCTCTCGCTGGCCGTCGTCAGCGCCGTGCTAGCCGTGCTTCGCGCGCGCACCGGCACTCGGACGACGCAGCCGGGCGAACCGACGAATCCGCTGCAGATCTGGGCCGCACTCGGCTTTGCCGCGCTATTCGTGGCGATCTCGCTGCTCACCGGACTTGCCCAAACGCATCTTGGCCGGGCCGGCGTCTTCGGACTGGCGGCGCTGGTAGGCGTCACCGACGTCGATCCATTCGTCGCCAGCCTCGCGCAAAGCGGAGCGGCCGGGGTCGGCCTTCCCACGGCGGCGGCGGCAATTTTGATTGCCGCCTCGTCGAACAACCTCCTCAAAGGAGCCTACACCATCGCCTTCTCCGGACGGCGAGAAAGTTGGACCCCAGCCGGAATGCTTGGAGTGACGGCGCTGATCGGCGTGGTAATTGCGTTGCGATGACCACCCGAGCCGAACGATACCAGCACGGCCGGGCTCTCCGCGCGCAAACCCCGCGCTCGGCTCAAGCGCAGTGGAACCCGCCGTCGCCCGAACGC
>JASHXG010000159.1 GCA_030043675.1 Vulcanimicrobiota bacterium | reverse complement strand
GTCATGCGGGTTCCTTCAGCGCGCGCAGGGCCGCTTCGACGCGGGCGAGCTCCGTGCGATAGCCTGCGAGCTTCTCGCGTTCCTTCGCAACGACGCTCGGCGCGGCCTTGGCGACGAAGGCTTTGTTGCCAAGCTTCCTTTCGCCGCGCTCGACCTCGGAGCGAAGCTGCTCCAACTGCTTGCGGTAGCGCGCGGCGAGCACGTTGTGCGGTGCGCGCACTGCGATTGCCGCCAACGCCTCCTCCAGTTCCGGCTGGCTGCCATCGCGACGCTCGACTGCGGCCGTGGTGAAGAGCGCGATGAGGTCGGCCGCGGGCTGCGGCACGGCTTGCGGAACCTCGAGCGTCACCGGTTCTCTCGGGTGCAGGCCGATCTCGGCGCGCAGATTGCGGATCCGCTCCACGCTGCGGCGCACCAGCTCGAACTCTCGCGCAGCTTCCGGGAAGTCGGGAACTTCGAGCGGGTCGGGCCAGCTCGCGGTCACGATCGTCTCCCCATCGTGGGGAATAGCCAGCCAAACCGTCTCGCTAATAAAGGGTGCGAACGGATGAAGCAAGCGCATCGCATTGTTCCAAACAAACGAGAGTACTGCGGCGCGCGAGGAACGGTTCGCATCGGCTTTGGTGGCTTCGAGGTACCAGTCGCAGAACTCATACCAAATGAAGCGCCAGATCGTTTCTACCGCATTTCCGAAGTCGTAGGCATCGAGCAGAGCGCTCATCTGGCCGATCGTTTCGCGCAGACGGGTTAGAATCCAACGGTCGGCCAGCGTGAGGTTCTCGTCTGCCGGAAGCGTCATGGCCGCCGGCAAGCCTTCGGGCAAGGCCAGCACGTAGCGCGTGGCGTTCCAGATCTTGTTGTTGAAGTTGCGCGCCTCTTCGCATCGCGATTCCTGATATCGAATCTCTTGACTCTCGAGGCGCATCTGCCGAAGGATCGAGATGCGAAAGGCGTCGGCGCCGTATTTTTCCGCCAGGTCGAGCGGATCGATGGCGTTGCCCAGCGATTTCGACATCTTTCGGCCGAGGGCGTCGAAGACCGTCGGCGTGATCACGACGTCGCGAAAGGGCACCTCTTCCATGAAGTGGAGGCCGAGCATCACCATCCGGGCCACCCAGAGAAAGATGATCTCACCGCCCGTGAGCATCGTTTGCGATGGATACCAACAGCGAAGCTCGGCCGTGCGCTCGGGCCAGCCAAGGATGGAGAACGGCCAGAGCGCGCTCGAGAACCAGGTGTCGAGCGTATCGGGGTCGCGCGTCAGGTCGGCGCTGCCGTACTCCCGTGTTGCGATCTCGCGCGCTTCGTGCTCGGTCTCGGCGACGATCTCGCGTCCATCGGAGGTGTACCAGACCGGCAGCTGATGCCCCCACCAAATCTGGCGTGAAACGTTCCAATCGCGGATGTTCTCGAGCCACTGCTCGTAGGTGCGGCCATAGCGCTCCTGGACGAAGCGCACTCGTCCATCGCGGTAGGCCTCGAGGGCCGCCTTGGCAAGGGGTGCCATCGTAACGAACCACTGGAGCGAGAGCAGCGGCTCGATTACCGCCCCGGTTCGATCGCTGGTGGCGACGGAGTGGCGATAGGGTTCTTCTTTCGCGAGCAATCCGCGCGCGCGCAAATCCTGCACCACGCGTTCGCGTGCCTCGAAGCGATCGAGGCCGGCATAGGGACCGACCTCGACCTCGGCATCGGTAAGACGCGCGTCCAGGTCGATGACCGACGGCATTGGTAGCTGGTGCCGAACGCCGATCTCGTAATCGATCGGATCGTGCGCCGGCGTCACCTTGATCGCGCCGGTACCAAAGTCGCGATCGACCGCTTCATCGGCGATGATCGGAATCGATCGCCCGAAGAGCGGCGGCAGCCAGACGCGGCGGCCGATGAGATGAGTGTAGCGCGCATCTTGCGGATGGACCGCAATTGCAACGTCGCCGAGAATCGTCTCCGGACGCGTCGTTGCGATCTCGATGGCGTCATCGGGGTGCTCTTTGGCGTACGGGTAGCGCACGTACCAAAGCACCGCGTCGCGCTCGACGTGCTCGACCTCCGCGTCGGAAACGGTGGTCTTCCCCGCAGGATCCCAGTTGACGAGCCGCTTCCCGCGATAGATCAACCCTTCGCGGTAGAGGCGGACGAAGACGCGGCGTACCGCTGCCGAGAGGCGCTCGTCCATCGTGAAGTGCGAGCGCTGCCAATCCGGTCCGAAGCCCAGGCGACGAAACGCCTCGTCGATCTCGCCGCCGTACGTGCGCGACCACTCCCAGGCACGCTCGACGAAGCGCTCGCGCCCCAGCGCTTCCCGGCTCTCGCCGCTCCTAGCCAGCTCTCGGACGAGGACGGCCTCCGTCGCGATCGCGGCATGGTCCACGCCGGGCAGCCAGTCGGCGTTCTCGCCCAGCATCCGATGATACCGGGTCAGCACATCCATCGGCGTGTAGGTCGAGCCGTGGCCCAAATGCGCTCGCCCGGTCACGTTGGGCGGCGGCATGCAGATGATGAAGGGCGGGCGCGCGGGGTCGGGCTCTTCGTGAAAGTAGCCGTTGCGCTCCCAGCGCTCGTAGAGGCGCGGTTCGATCGCCTGTGGATCGTAGGGCTTATCGAAGTCCATGAGTGCGCCCCAGCGTTCCGCACCACCGCTTGGTCCGCCTCTCACGGCCCGGTCGCAAGCGGAAAGCGGATGCATGTAAGGCGGAGCGCGGAACCGGATGAAGATTAGGGAAGGGCTGCGCGGCTACGCGGGCATGTCCTTCTTCTGCTCCTGGTAGATGAGCGTCGGAGACTCTTTCTTCTCGATGACGTCCTTGTTGACGATGCACTTCTTGACGCCTTGGAGCGAAGGCAGATCGTACATGACCTCCAGCATCGTCTCTTCGAGGATCGACCGCAACCCGCGGGCTCCCGTCTTGCGGCCCTGCGCCTTGGCCGCGATTGCGACAAGCGCCTCTTTGGTGAACTGGAGATCCACGCCATCCATGTTGAGGATCTTCTGAAACTGACGCACCAGCGCATTGCGCGGCTCGGTCAGAATTCGCCGTAGCGCGAGCTCGTCCAGCGCGTCGAGCGTGACGACGATCGGCAGGCGCCCGATAAACTCCGGGATCAGGCCGAAGCGGAGGAGATCTTCGGGCATGAGCTGCTGAAGCAGCTTGCCGACCCGGACGTCGCGCTTGCCCTCGGGTTGCGCGCGGAATCCCATGTTATTCGCCGCTACACGCGATTCGATGATGCGCTCCAGCCCGTCGAAGGCGCCTCCGCAGATGAAGAGGACGTTCGTGGTATCGATCTGGATGAACTCTTGATGGGGATGCTTGCGGCCGCCCTGCGGCGGCACGTTGGCGGTCGTACCTTCCAGAATCTTGAGCAGGGCTT
>JASHXG010000158.1 GCA_030043675.1 Vulcanimicrobiota bacterium | reverse complement strand
ATCTGCGCGGGCATTGATCGAATCGCCGCAGTTTCTCGATACGTTCGACGCGCGCAGCGTCGCGCCCGATGTGCTGCTCTTTGCAAACCTTGGCGCCGTGCAGCTCAACAAGGGCTACGACATCGACGAATGCCGGCGTCTGATCGAGTTGTTGCGCGCCGACGCGCTGGTGCTGCATCTCAATCCGTTGCAAGAAGCGCTCCAGCCCGAAGGCGACACCTGTTTTCGCGGCCTGCTCGAAAAGATCGCGCAGCTCTGCGCGCGCGCCGAGTTCCCGGTGATCGTCAAAGAGGTGGGCTGGGGCATCGCGGCCGACCAGGTGCGCGCGCTTTTCGAGGCCGGCGTCGCGGCCGTGGATGTGGCCGGCGCCGGCGGCACGTCGTGGAGTGAGGTCGAGCGCTATCGCATCGACGAACCTTGGCGAGCGCGCGTCGCCGCCGAGTTCGCCGGCTGGGGAATTCCGACCGCGGAGGCGCTGGTCGAAGCGCGCGCCGCCGTGCCGGCGAGACCGCTGATCGCGAGCGGCGGCATTCGCTCGGGCGTGGACGTCGTCAAAGCGCTGGCGCTCGGCGCCGACCTGGTCGGCGTCGCCGGCCCCTTCCTGCGGGCCGCCGACCGCGGCGCGGCCGCCGCCGACGAGCTGGCCCGCGAGTTGCTCGAAACGCTGCGCATCGCGATGTTCTGCCTGGGCGCAGCCAATCTCCACGCACTCCGCACGCATCCCCGCCTCGTCCGGACGTTACCGTTGCGTCATGGTTCCCCTGAGCTTGTCGAAGGGTCACCATGACACCGGGAGTATCGCTTAATCTCGAAGCGGCCGACGCGTACTGTCGCCAATTGACGCGCCGGCATTACGAGAACTTCAGCGTTGCCTCGCGCTTCGTCGATGCGCGCAAACGCCTCGATCTGGCGCGCGTCTACGCCTTCTGCCGGACCACCGACGATCTGGGCGACGAGAGCCCGCCTGGTACCGCCACCGCGCGCCTCGAGCGCTGGCGCGGCGAGGTCGAGGCGCTCTTTGCCGGCGTGCTGCCGGTCCATCCGGTCCTCGTCGCGCTGCAACCCACCGTCGAGCGGTGCGCGATTCCGGCGCAGCCCTTCCTCGACCTGATCGAGGCGAACGTGCAAGATCAGCGCGTCTCGAGCTACCAAACCTGGGAGGAGCTGATCGGGTACTGCCGCCTCTCGGCGGCGCCGGTCGGGCGGATGGTCTTGGCCGTCTTCGGTGTCGCCGACCCCGAGGCGCCGCCGCTCTCCGACGACGTCTGCATCGGCCTGCAACTGGCCAATCACGCTCAGGACGTCAGTCGTGATGCTAGGATTGGGCGCCGCTATCTGGTCGCCGCCGACGTCGCGAGCGGCGGCATCGCAAGCGCCGTGCGCGCGATGGTCGCGCGAGCTCGCGGGCTGCTCGCCTCGGGCGTGGCGCTCGAAACGCGCGTGCCGCGGGCCCTGCGCCTCCAGCTCGCGCTCTACCGGATGGGCGGCCTGGCGATCTGCGACGCCATCGAAGCAATCGGGTATAAGACCGAGGATGAACGGCCCAGCGTCTCGGCGGCCACGAAGGTATCGCTCGTGGCCCGCGCCGCATTACTGGCTTTTTCGAGAGGGCAACCCGCATAGATGATCAACTTCCAACGCGCGATTCGAGCCATGACGCCGCCTGAATCGGAGCGCCAGCGTGCCGAGCGCTTCAACCGCGACATGGCCAAGCGCGAGGCCGGCAACTTCTACTGGGGCTTCATCTCCCTCGGCTATCACGAACGCATGGCGATCTACGCGCTCTATAACTTCGCGCGCCAGATCGACGACGAAGCCGACGCGCTCGGCGTCGAGAACCTGCCCGCGCGTTTGAAAGTGCATCGCGAGCGCATCAAACGCAGCATCCGCGGCGACTACGGCGACGATCCGATTCTGCGGGTCCTCTCCGAGGCGATCGACCGCTACAAGATTCCCGAGCGCGAGCTGCAGATGCTGGTCGACGGCGTCGAGATGGACTACGCCCGGTCGCGCTATGCGAACTTCGAAGAGCTGCGCGGTTACTGCAACCTCGTCGCTTCGGTCGTGGGCCGGATGTGCGTGCGCATCTTCGGCTTTACCGATCCGATCGCGTTGGAGCGCGCCGACGATCTCGGACTGGCGCTCCAGCTGACGAACATTCTACGCGACGTTCGCGAAGATATCGTCGATATGAAGCGCGTCTACTTGCCGCAAGACGAGCTGACGCGCTACGGCATCCCTGAGGCGGCGTTGAGCAACGGCGAGATTCCGCCCGGATGGGAAGCGCTGATCGCGCACAACGTGGAACGCACGCGCGGCTACTTCGCAACCGGCTATGAAGTCTTGCGCTACATTCCAAGGCGGCCGGCCGCCTGCGTGCACACGATGGCCGGCATCTACGAGGAGCTGCTGAAGAAGATCGAACGCGATCCGGGCCTGCCGCTGCGCGCGCGCGCCGCCCTCTCGCGCAGCGAGAAGCTGCGCGTGGTCGTGCGATCGTGGCTCTCGAGCGCGTAGCCCCGCGGCAGTAGGGTTCTCGCGCCGCGGCAAAGCAACGGGGGGTCGTGGCTATCGAGCGCGTGGCGGTCGTTGGTGCGGGTCTAGCCGGCCTGGCGGCCGCCCTCGAACTGAAGGACCAAGGATTTGCGGTCGAGCTCTTCGAGCGCAGCCGTCTGCTCGGCGGACGCGCGACCTCGTTCGAGATCGACGGCATCGAAGTCG
>JASHXG010000157.1 GCA_030043675.1 Vulcanimicrobiota bacterium | reverse complement strand
GCAGTGACGTGCTCGGCGCCGCGCTGCAGCAAACAGTCCGTGAAGCCCCCTGAAGACGCTCCGACGTCGAGGGCTGCGCAACCGCGAACGTCGATGCCGAAAACCGTCAACGCGTGCTCGAGCTTCTCTCCGCCTCGGCTGACGAATCGCCGGGGGTTGGCGATTTCGATTTTGTCGCCGGGCTTGATGCTCTGCCCGGCCTTGGTTGCAACGACGCCTGCGACGCTGACGCGCCCCTCCATGATCAGGCTGCGGGCCTGCGAGCGCGCGATGCCGCTTTGATCCGCGACCGCAACGTCCAGCCTCAAAACGGTACTTGCGGTTCGCCGTCTCGTTCGGTCGGTTCGCTCATCGCGCCGTCGATCTGCGCTTGAGCGTCGCGTAGCAGCGTCTCGCATTCTCGCGCAAGCGTCTTGCCCTCTTTAAAAAGTACGATGGCGCGATCGAGATCGGTGCGTCCGCTTTCAAGCTCCTTCACGATTGCGTCGATGCGATCGAGCTTCGCTTCGAAGGTTTTTGGGACGGCGTCACTCATCGTCGAAGACCCGTTCGACGCGTGCGCCGAGGCTCCCGCGGTGCAGACGCGCAACGATCTCGTCGCCGGCACGCACGTCGCGCGCATCGCGAAGCGCGCGGCCGGCATGGGTGACGATTGCATAACCCCGCTCAAGCGGGGCTTCGGGATTCGACGACAACAACCGGCTTTGCGACAGGGCCAACGCGTTGCTCAAGCGCGAGAAGACTCGCTCGCGCAGGTTATCGACCTTCAAATTAAGCGCGGTTAGGCGCGTTGCGCCGAGAGCGGCGCGGTGACGCGGGCTCTGACGTTCGAGCCGTGCATCCAGCTCGAGCAGACGCTGACGCGCGTGCGCGAGGCGGCTGCCGATCGCGCCCGTTAGCTTGTGCTCGGCGAAGTCGCGCTCGCGCGATCCTCGCGCGACGATCCCCTCAATTGCGCGCTGGAGTTGTCCCTGCCGGCGTGTGAGCCGGCCGGTAACTTCGGCCCACGACCCGGCGATATATTCGGCCGCTGCGGTCGGCGTCTTGAAGACGGCGTCGGCGACTTCGTCGGCGAGATGGCGGTCGCCGGTGTGCCCGATCGCGGTCACCACGGGATGACGCGAACGTACGATCGCGCGCACGACGGCCTCGGTATTGAATGGATAGCGGTCCTCGTACGAGCCGCCGCCGCGCAATAAGATCACCGCGTCGACATCTTCGCTCGATGCCCGCTGCAATGCGTCTGCGATATCAATTTCGGCGCCTTCGCCTTGAACGCGCGTCTCGATGAACGTCACGGTGACGTTGGGCGCTTTCTCGCGCAGCGTCGACTCAAAATCGGCCGCGCCCCTGCCGCGCGCCGAAACGAGCGCGACCCGGCGCGGAAAGCGAGGAAACACGCGTTTGCGCGCTCCGTCGAACAGCCCTTCGGATTGCAAGCGCTTTCGTAGGGCTTCGACTTTGGCGGCAATCGCGCCCACACCGAGAGGCGCCAGCTCTACCACGCGGAGCTGGTACTCGCTGCGGCGTTCCCAGATGCCGACCGGGCCAGTCGCGACGACCGCAACGCCGTCGCGCACCTCGGGGAAGGTCTTAGCGTCGCTCCAGAAAGCAAAACACCGAAGCAGCGCGCGGTCGTCCTTGAGGTTGAAGTAAATGTTGCCGTTCGGCTGAGGGCTCCAATCCGAAATCTCGCCGACGATCGCGATGCGCTGCAGCTCGGGACGCCGTTCGAGCCATCGTCGCAATCTCTCGGAAAACTGCGAAACGGTCAGTTGCAGGATCTGCGCCTGATCCTCGAAGAGCTTCACGGCGGCGACTGAGACGGTACTGCGTCGGACGGCGACGCCGTATCTGCGGGCGACGCGCTCGCTGAGGGCGTGGTGAGCGGCGGAATCGTCGGCGGCGGCGTGGCGTTGGCGGGCGGAACCGTAGGCTCGGGCAGTGACCCCGCAGGCGGCTGCGCATCGTCGCTCTCTGGATCGTACGCGTCGATCGAACGGCCGCACGGCGATTCCGGCTCGGTTCCCTTCAAGTAGTACTCGTAGCCGCGGCCGCACCCGCCCACTTTTGCGACCTCGTCGGAAGGATACGGAAAGTCGTGCTTGGGCGTGCCGGCGAGCGCGGCTTTCATGAACCGTGCCCAGATACGCGCGGGAATGTTTCCGCCGTACGACTCGTTCATCTGCGTGTAATCGTCGTTGCCGAGCCACACCGCCGCGACGAGGTCGGGCGTGAACCCAATGAACCACGCGTCGCGGAAATCCGATGTCGTCCCGGTCTTACCGGCGGCGGGGCGGCCGATGATCGCGTTCGGATACCCGGTGCCGTGTTTGATCACGTCTTCCAACATCGAGGTGACGATGTAGGCGGTTCCCGCGCTCACGACGTCGGTCGCCTGCGGATACCGATCGTCGAGAACCACGCTTCCGAACGAATCCTTCACGAGACGGAAGGGCGTTGGGTCGATGTGCAGCCCCTGATTCGCGATCGTCGAGTACCCGCTCGCCTGATCCAGCACTGAAACGCCCGAGGAACCGAGCGCGAGCGAGAGATTCGCTTCCAACGGAGCGGTCACGCCCATGCGATGCGCATAATCGATGATCCGGTCCAAGCCGATGCGATCCGCGAGCTTAACCGCGACGATGTTGCGCGAGAGCGCCAGCGCCTCGCGCAGCGTCACCGCACCCATATATCGATGATCGTCGTCGGAGGGCGACCATACCGTCCCGTCGCCCATCGGATAACTGACGGGCGAATCGTCGATGATCGTCGAGGCCGGCATTCCTGAATCGATTGCCGCGGTGTAGTCGTAGAGCTTGAAAGAGGAGCCGGGCTGGCGCCGCGCTTGCCAGGCCCGATTGAACTGATTGCTGAGCGAAAACCCGGTTCCGCCGACCATCGCCAAGATCTCGCCGGTCGAGGGGCGTATTGCAACGAGCGCCGCCTGATGCGCGCCGATCCCTTCAGCCTTGGATTGGTCGACACCCCAGTCGATTGCTTCCTGAGCGAGACGCTCCATTCGTCGATCGAGCGTCGTGTAGACTTGGAGTCCACCCTCTTCGACCGCGCTCTTGCCGAAAACACGCTGCAGCTGGGCGATGACGTAGGTCGTGAAGTATGGCGCCGCGTAGCCCTGCAAACCCGGCGTCTGCTCCGAAATCAAGCCCAGATCATCGTTGTAGGCCGCATCCGCCTGTTCGGCCGTGACGTAGCCGCTCTCCACCATCCGGTCGAGCACGTGGCGTTGTCGCGCGCGCGCCAAATCGAGATTCGCAAACGGTGAATACACCGACGGCGCGGCTACGACGCCGGCCAGCATCGCCGCCTGGGCCAGCGTCAGCTTATCGACGCTGCGTCCGAAATAGGTGTGCGCGGCAGCGTCGACGCCGTAGGCGCCTGCACCCAGATAGATGATGTTGAGGTAGCGATCGAGGATCTCATCCTTGGTGTAGAAACGCTCGATCTCGATGGCGAGGAGCGCCTCCTCAAACTTGCGCGAGAGCGATATCTCGTCGGTCAGAAACAGGCGTCGGGCGAGCTGCTGCGTGATCGTCGACGCACCTTGAAACTCCTGATGCGTGAGATCGGCGTACGCTGCGCGGACTATACTGCTGAAGTCGACACCGTGATGGTAGTAGAAGTTGTGATCTTCGTTGGCAATGAACGCCTGGCGGACGATGGGCGGGATCCGGTCGATCGGCACCCAGACGCGATTCTCTTTGTAGACCGATGCGAGCTGCGTGCCGTCGCGCGCAAAGATGCGCGTCGCGCTGGCCGGTTGATAATCGGCCATGCGGCTGATGTCGGGAAGGTTGCGGGCATATGCCGCAACCATGCCGGCGACCGTTCCGGCTGCAAACAGAGTCAAGAGCAAAGCCACGACGGCCAGCCCGCGCCATATCTTCATTCGGTTCTTATTTCGCTTGCGTGCCATGAGCGACCGCGCTAAGGACTCCGTTGACGAAGCGCCCGGAATCCTCGGTCGAGAAACGCTTGGCCAACTCGACCGCCTCGTTGATAGCGACGGCAGGCGGGGTCTCCGGGCGACAGAGCAGTTCGAATGTAGCCATCTCTATGAGCAAACGATCGATCGTCGGCAGACGTTCGATCGTCCAGCCTTGCAGCAGTGGGCCCACGATGCGATCGGCCTGGTCGGCATATTCGAGCGTTCCGACCGTGAGGTCCTTGACGAACGAGCGCTGCTCTTCATCGACGCGCTCGTTGACCACCTCGCGCAGCGCGTCGGCCGGCTCTCGGCTGCCCACGACGACCGAATAGAGCACCTGCAGCGCTTGCTCGCGCGCAGCCCGCCTCGACATTTAGATCACGGGGGCCCCACGGGCTTTGCCCGTGGGGGGCGCGCAGCCCCGAGCTCGCCGAGGGGCGGAGTGCCGTTTAAACTGACAGGGGCCCCAATCTCCGTCAGGAGATTGGGGAGAAACTCGATGTCGTAGCGGCCCTCGCGAAACGCGGGCGCAGCGAGAATCTCCAGACAGAGATCGATGGTCGTTCTAACGCCTTCGATGAGCGTCTCGCGCAGCGCGCGTTCCATGCGCGCAATCGCGATCTCGCGTGTGTCGCCGAAGGCGACGACCTTGGCCAGCATCGAGTCGTAATAGGGTGGAATCGTCGCTCCCGCGTACAGGTGCGTGTCGACGCGGATGCCCGGGCCGCCCGGGAAAACGACCTTCGAAACCGCGCCTGCCGCGGGAGCGAAATGATTGCGCGTATCCTCAGCGTTGATGCGACATTCGATAGCGTGCCCACGGGAGGCCAAGTCGCTCTGCGCGTAGCCGAGCGGCTCTCCGGCCGCAATGCGAATCTGCTCCTTGACCAGATCGATCCCGTAAACCATCTCGGTGACCGGGTGCTCGACTTGAATGCGCGTGTTCATTTCCATGAAATAGACGTCGTCGCCGACGGCCAGAAACTCCAACGTGCCCGCGTTTGTATAGCCGACGTGCCGGCACGCCTGCACCGCCATCTCATGCAGCTTGTTGCGGGTGCGAGCGGGCAGATGCACCGCGGGAGACTCTTCGATGAGTTTCAGATGGGCCGGCTTCTGCACCGAACAATCCCGCTCGCCGAGGTGGACGATGTTGCCGTCGTCGTCGCCCAGAACCTGAACCTCCAGATGGCGCGGCCCACGAATGAGCTTCTCAAGGTAGACGCGCCCGTCTTTGAAGCTGGCTTCGGCTTCCGCCGTCGCGCTCGCATAGGCGCGCGCGAGATCGCGCGCATCCTCGACGACGCGCATGCCTTTCCCGCCTCCGCCGGCCGTCGCCTTGAGCAGCACCGGATAGCCGATGGCAGCCGCCGCGGCGTACGCTTCCTCGACCGAGCCGAGAACGTCGGTCCCGGGCGTGGTCGGAACTCCGGCCTCCCGCATGATGCGCTTCGCGGTCGCTTTGTCGCCCATCATCGCGATGACGGCCGGCTGTGGCCCAATGAAGGTTAAGCCGTGATCGGCACAGATCTCGGCAAAGCGTGCGTTCTCCGCGAGGAATCCGTAACCAGGATGAATCGCATCGCATCCCGTGATTAGCGCGGTCGAAATAATATTTGGGACGTTGAGGTACGAGCGCGCGGCCGGTCCCGGTCCCACGCAAAAGGCTTCGTCGGCCTGACGCACGTGCAGCGACTCGCGATCGGGTTGCGAGAATATCGCAACGGTCCGCACCCCGAGCTCCTGACAGGCACGCATGACTCGGAGTGCGATCTCGCCACGATTTGCAATCAAGACTTTGTGGAAGATGATGCTATCCTCGGGCGACTAAGAAGAGCGGCTGTCCGTATTCGACGGCCGCTCCATCGGCGGTGGCAACCGAAACGATCCGCCCGGCGCCCATGGTGCGGACCGGCGTGCGAATGCCCAACGCTTCGATATACCCGAGCTCCCGATCGCCCTCGAAGCGATCGCCTTCGGCGGGCGCCGGAGGGCGGGCATGAAAGATGCCGACGATATCCGCCTTGATCTCATCGACGCGCAGAGGCGCAAGCTCGGCCGAAGCGCCGTCGCTCGAGCGCGGTGCAAGCGCCGGACGAAGCCGGCGCGCGAGCTCGATCTCGTCTTCGCCACGTGACACGCGCACGCGCACGGCGTCGCCGCTCGCGAGAAATCGCGCCAGAGCCGCGATGCGCTCTACCAGCGGGCGGAGACGTCCTTGGGGCATGGGCGTGACGCTTTCGCGCGAGGGGGGGTCGGACCTGGGGAGAGGAACGACGCCGGCAAGCTCCGATGCGTCAAGCGCGTCGCGTAACGGCGCAAACTGCTCGTCGAGCTGCGCCAACGGAACCAGCACGAACGCACGCTCGCGCAGATGTTTATGCGGCACGTGCAACTCGGGCGAGTCGATTTCGAGGTCGTCGTAGAGTAGCAGGTCGAGATCGATCGCGCGCGGCCCCCAGCGTTCGCCGGGCGTGCGTCCGAGCCGGAGCTCGATCTTTCCAAGCTCGTCGAGCAGCGCCCGCGGCGCGAGGGGCGTTTCGAGCAAGACTACGGCGTTGACGAAGGGCGGCTGATCCCGCACGCCCCACGGCTCGCTGCGATAAAGGGGCGACGTGCGCTGCACCTTGCCCAGCTCGGCCAGCGCCCCGATTGCGCGCTCGACGCTTTCGGCGGCCGCTCCGAGGTTTGCGCCGATTCCCAGATAGGCGCGGTGGACCGTCATGATGCAACGTGGCGCGGGTTGGCGCGATCGAGCGTCACTGAGGGTGTCGCGCCGTCGAGAATAGCGGGTTTCGACAGGGTCACTTCGGCACGCACCACTCGCCGATCGTCGAAGACCTCGTCGAGCAGATCCCCGGCTAACCGCTCGAGCAGCCCGTACGATGTTCGCGCGACAACTGCCATCAATCGTTCGCGCAGCGCCGCATAGTCGACCGTATGCACGATGTCGTCGCTGGCCTGTGCGGCTCGCAAATCGATCTCCAGCGTGACGTCGATGTCGAGGGGTTGCGGACGGTCGCGTTCGCCCGCGTCAAAGCCGTGACGGCCATATGCGCGCACGCCGCGCAACGCTATTCGGTCCACTCGGCCGGCCTCCAGTTCCGGACGATCGCGTCGGCTACGGCAACCGCGTCGCGCGCCGCTGCCACGTCGTGTACCCGCACGACGTCGATTCCGGCCTTCACCGCGAGCGCCGTCGTGGCGACGGTGGCGAAGACTCGATCGGCGGGTGCCCGCCCCGTGAGCCGGCCAAGCGTCGATTTGCGCGATGTTCCGAGCACGGTGGGGAGGCCGAGCGCGGTGATCCGGTCGAGCGAACGCAGTAGCGCGAGATTCTGCTCGGCGTCCTTTCCGAAGCCGATGCCGGGATCTATGAGAATTCGCTCGGGCGCGATGCCGCGCGCGCCGGCGCGCCGGACGCAATCTTCGAGATACCGCACCACCGCGTCGACAACCGGCTCGGTATACGCCGTCCCGATCTGATTGTGCATCGCAACAATCGGCATGTCCAGTTCGGCGACAACGTCCAAGAGTTCGTCGGATGCGCCCCAGACCGAATTTACGAGATCGGCGCCTGCGGCATGAGCGGCGCGCACGACCGCCGGCTTGAAGGAGTCGACCGAGATCGGCGCGTCTTCCAGCCGCTCGCGCACCGCATGGAGAACCGGAACGATGCGCTCGATCTCGGTCCGCTCGTCAATCGGCTGATGGCCCGGCCGCGTCGATTCGCCGCCGACGTCGATCAAATCGGCGCCCGCGTTCCACTGCGCCACGGCATGCGCGGTCGCCACATCGGGGTCCTCGACGCCATCGCCGGAGAACGAATCGGGGGTTACGTTGACGATCGCCATCACGAAGGTACGCTCGCCCCAGCGCAGGTCGGCGCCCCGAATCTTTAGGAAACCGCGGTCGGCATGTACCATTCGCGTAACACTGCGACGATGAAGGTCGAACCGGTAACCACGATCACGTCTTCGGGCGCGGCCGTGCGGCGCGCGACCGTGAGGGCTTCGATCGGATCTTCGATGGCGCGACCCCAAGCACCAAACGATTGCGCAATCGTTGCGAGCCGCTGCGGCAGAACGGCGCGCCGTCCGGTAACGCTGAACGACGTGAACGTAAAGGTGGACGGCAGTGCGGCCAGGACTTGGAGAATCCCACGCGCGTCCTTGCTCTCCCCGACTGCGACGACATAGTGGATGCGCCGGCCAGCAAAGCAGTCGCGTAACGACGCCACGAGCGCTTCGGCCTTCTCGACGTTGTGCGCGATGTCGAACAGCACGGCGGGATGTCCCGCGATAAACTCCATCCTTCCCAGAATCACCAACCCGGCAAAACCTCGCTCGACCGCTTCGCGCCGCGGGCGCAGCTCGGGGGGGAGCTGTCCGAAGACGGCGAGCGCGGTCGCCGCGTTGGTGCGCTGGAACATACCTAGAACGGGCAGCGAGAGCGCTGCGAGATCGTCGGCACGAACGACGTCACGCACGCGGACCAACGGCGCCCCAGTCTCGGCGGCGTACCTCGTGACGACCGCCTCGGCGTCGGGCGGCACGTCGGCGAGTACGAGCGGAACCCCCGGCTTCGCGATGCCGGCTTTCTCAAAAGCGATCGCTTCGATCGTCGTGCCGAGCACCTCGGTGTGATCGTAGCCAATCGAGGTGATCGCCGCGACCTTTGGCTGGATGAGGTTGGTGGCATCGAGACGACCGCCGAGACCGACTTCGATGACGGCAACGTCGACGCGTTCGCCGGCGAAATAGACAAATGAAAGCGCGAGCAGCGTTTCGTAATAGGTTGGCCGTCCGTGCTCGGGGATCGTGCGGTCGATCGCCGGCATCATCTCGTTCAGGATCGCGGCAAAGCGTTCCGGAGCGATCGCTACGCCGTTGATGCGCGCGCGCTCGGTCATCGAACGCAGATGAGGCTTGGTGTGCAAGCCGGTCCGCTTGCCGTCGGCCTGCAGCACGCTCGCAATCATCGT
>JASHXG010000156.1 GCA_030043675.1 Vulcanimicrobiota bacterium | reverse complement strand
ACCCGGACGACATCCGTTATAACGTCGTGCGCTGGCTAACCGAGACGGAGGGCGGCTTTGCCGAAGCGCAGCTGCTCTACAACCCATATACCGGCGAGATGATCAAATCGGGCGTCGTCATCGATTCGGATCTCATGCGCCATGGAAAGTTCGAGTATCCGGTCCTGGTCTTGCCGCAGACCGATCAGCCTGCGGGCGATTCGCTGCGCTCCGCAGTGCTCGACGGGGGCTCGACCTACGCGGCCGACGAGCAACTGAACTACAACTACGGCGCGGTCGCGCTGGCATTGATGAACGACGCCGCACCGTATCCGATCTCGCCCAAGTATGCCGACGACTTTCTGAGGTCGGTCGTGCTTCACGAGTCAGGGCACGACTTTGGTCTGCGCCACAACTTCATCGGCTCCGAAGCCTACAGCGCCCAGGAGCTGCAGAGTGCCGCCTTCACGGCGCGTTACGGCGTTGCGAGCTCGGTGATGGAGTATTCGCCGATCAATCTGTGGCCGAAGGGAACGCCGCAGGGCTCGTACTTCCAGACCGTGCTCGGACCGTACGACTACTACGTGATCCACTGGGGCTATGCGCCGATTCCGGGAGCGCACACGCCCGCGCAGGAGCTTCCGACGCTGCGCCGCTGGGCCGCGGCGTGGGGCAATCCCGACTACGCGTACTCGTCCGATGAGGACGTTCAATGGCTGACGGGTGCGGGAATCGATCCGCGCAACCAGCAATGGGATCTCACCAACGACAACATCGGCTGGTGCGAGACGCAGATGCGCATGGACCACGATCTGCTCGGACGCGTCGACTCCCGCTTCCCGCAGACGGAGCTGCCCTACGACGATCTGCGCTTCGCGTTTGCGGCGATCGTGGGTGGGTACGGACGCTGCGCATCGATCGTTTCACGCTACATCGGAGGTGAGTACGTCTCGCGCGCCCTGCGCGGCGACCCGCATGCGGGTGAGCCCTTGAGCGAGATTCCAATCGCGACGCAGAAGCGCGCCTTCGGTGTGCTCGAGCGAAACGTCTTTTCAGCACAGGCTTGGAACTTCTCGCCGACACTGCTGCGCCAGCTGGTGACGCAATATCTCTACGACGATTGGGTTGGCAACTTGCCTCCGCGCCACGACGTGGCCGTCGAGCAGCTCGTCGCGCGGTACCAGCTGACCGTTCTCGCGCGCCTCTATACGCCGGTTACGTTGGGTCGCCTCGACGACATGGACATGAAGTACCGCCCGGGCACGACGATGGATCTCGGCGACCTGTTCGGCTGGATGCAGCAGGCGGTCTACTCCGACATCGCGACCGGCAAGCCGCTGCCGTTGGTGCGCCGCAACCTCCAGCGCAACTACACGGCGCTGCTCTCGAAGCTGGCGAACGCGCCGATGGCCGGGACGCCGGACGATGCCCAGGCGCTGGCGCGCTACGAACTGCAGTCGCTTCGTGTGACGATTGCGGCCGCCTTACGCCGCGGCAACTCGGACCTGATGACGCGGGTGCACTTACAAGCGATGCAGGCCGACGTCGAGCGCGCGCTCAACGCGCACTACGTCATCACGATGCCGGCCGGTTAGTTCGCGCCGGGATACCACGCAGCGCTAGGGGTAGGTTGCGCGAGCCCTCGCCGATATGCGATAATTTGTCCGACGGAGCCGGGTACCGTCGGTTAACGAAGCCCCGCGGAGGCTGTTGCGGCGATGCGGAGGAGCATTCTAGCGACCGGTCTGTTGACCGGTATCATTTGTACCGGATGCGCGGGCATCAGCGCTTCCCAGTTCACCTCCGGTCGCGCTCTCCTTCCCGCTAGACATTCACCCGTAAGCTCCAGCCCGATTCAGCACGTCATCATCGTGCTTCAAGAGAATCGAAGCTTCGACGATTTCTTCGCGACCTTTCCCGGCGCCGATGGTACGACCTATGGCTGCATGGAGAAAGGCGTCCATCTCCCCGTGCGCACCGCGCAGCCAGCCACGTCGCAGTGCCCGACAGGCGACAAGGTGGTACAGCTCGTCGACGGTCGGCTGACGTCCGATAGCCTCGGTCATCAGTTCTTCTCGTATCGAAAAGAGTACGACGACGGCCGGATGGACGGCTTTGACAGAGTCGAGCGCACAGAGAGTCGCGGCATGAAGGTGCTCGCGGGCACGTACGCCTATCGTTACGTGGATCCGAAGTACATCGAACCCTATTGGCAACTCGCCGAGCACTGGGTCCTCGCCGACCACATGTTCACCACGCAAGGAAGCAGCAGCTTCACCGCGCACCAAGACTTCATCGCCGGCGGCACGCCGATCGGCAAAGACAACGTGATCGATTTTCCGACGCCGGCAAATTGGGGCTGCACCGCGCCGCCCGGAACCGTGACGAGCTTGGTCACCTCAAAGGGCAAATACCTGCGGGACAAAGGCCCATTCCCGTGCTTTACGTACGAAACGATTCGCGATCTGCTCGACGCGAAGGGCATCTCGTGGCTCTACTTCACCAACCCGTCAGACAGTTATGTCTGGAACGCGTTCGACGCGATCAAAGCGGTGCGAGAGGGGCCCGAGTGGTCGACGAACATCATCATTCCGGAGACGCAGATCTTTTCGTACATCTCCAACAGTGAGCTCCCGGCGGTGAGCTACGTGATTCCGGATTCCGAAACGTCCGACCATCCGAATGCACGTACGGATAAGGGACCGCAATGGGTCGCTTCGGTCGTTAATGCGATCGGCGAGAGCTCCTATTGGACCTCATCCGTCATCATTGTGACCTGGGATGAGTGGGGCGGTGAGTACGACAACGTGCCTCCCCCGCAGCTCGACGGCCAAGGCCTTGGCCCGCGCGTCGCATTGCTCATCATATCGCCATACGATAAGGAGACTTCTTCGAGCCAGCCTGGTTACATTTCGCACACGCAGTACGAAGATGGCAGCATCCTCAAGTTCATGGAGGAAAACTGGAACCTCGGCAGCCTCGGAACGTCCGACCGGCGTGCGAACAGCATCAGTGACGTCTTCGACTTCACCCAATCTCCGCGGGCTTTCGTTACCGTTCCGTCCTCTCTTTCGATCGATTACTTCGCACATCGCTATAAAGTGTCGAGCGATCCGATCGACGAGTACTAGTTTTGGCGCCGGCCGGATAGTCGTAGAAACGGACGGCTTGGGAAGTGCCGCCCCCGTATCCACCTATCAAGCGGCCGCCATCGATCTGGAGCTGTTCAACGTCGTTCCAGTCGTCGAGCGCAACGGCTTTCATCAGGGTCCCAGTCGAGCTGGAAATTGAGAACTGATAGACATCAGTTTCAGCCTGATCTCCGAGCACCAGGTACTTTCCCTTCCACTGAACGCCCGAGGGCCAGTTGACCTTTTGGTTGAGAGTGATGTCGGTGAAGGTGTTGCTCCCTTTGGGAGCTCGGCGAGCTCGAAAGCCGGCGGACTTGCCGCCTGTCCATTCACGAAGAGGTTACCGTGCGGATCGTAGCCGCACCAATAATACTCGTAGATGTTGGATCGGTGTAGGTCGTCGGCGTGCCTTTAGCGTGCGAATAGATCGCCACGTTCCCGCCGCTTCCCCGGCCAAGGCTGGTCACCGCAAGATCTCGGCGTGATGTTTGCTTGCTCGCTTGTTCCTGAATGCCCACCCGTGATATCATGGCATCACGATGTCACGTCTAAAAACTCTCCCGGTCCGTCTCGATCCAGCGACCTACCTTCGGCTGCGGCGCCAGGCGCAGTCGGAAGGCCGTTCGATGAACGAGCTCATGCTCGCGGCGCTACATGAGCATCTGGAGGCAAATCCCATCCCGCGTGAGCGCTTACGGGAGCTCGCGCGTGAGATCGTTGCCGAAGATAAGGAACTTCTTGAGGCCTTAGCGCGCGCCTAGGTGTTCTTCCTCGATGTCGATGACGTGCTCGAGCTGTATGCCGAGCACGTTGGATCGCGCCGGCAGCTCGCGCGCCCGGAGCTTCTCGAGTCTGCCGTAGCTTTGCCGCAGGCGACGATGTTCGGTGAGGAACTCTATCCGCATCTCTTTCAAAAAGCAGCTGCGCTTCTGCGCTCGATTGCGCAGAATCAGCCATTCCTCGACGGCAACAAACGGATAGCTTGGATTGTGACTCGCACCTTTCTTGCGGCGAACGGCTTTGACGTTCATGCCGACGTCGCCGAGGGATTGAAGCTGATGATCGCTCTAGCAGAACGCAGGTTGGACGTCGACGACGTCGCTGAGTTTCTTGCGGAACGAGCGACGCCGCGCGGCGGCTGAGTGGCCGCATAACAACGCGGCTGGAAATCACCGGTCGCTGGGCAGCGCTTTCAAAGCCGGGGTTGACTCACATGTCGGAGTGCGCAACGAAAAACGCCCGTAAAAACGGGCGTTCTTTGGTGGAGGCAAGGAGACTCGAACTCCTGACCCTTACGCTGCCAGCGTAATGCTCTACCAACTGAGCTATGCCCCCGGCGTGTGCGCAGCGGCGCAACCGGCGGGTATTCAGGCCCGCAGGCGCGACTCCTCCCGCGGGCTTGCGCCTACATGTTAGTGCGTCGAAACAATCGATGATGCTGGTGGTTCTCGAATCCACTCCAGTCGTCCGGAGAACGACGATCGCGGTAGAGGACGGAGGCAGAGGGCAGCGGAACGAACGGAGCCTCGCGAGCGGGGATGTAGCTCAGTTGGTAGAGCATCTGCTTTGCAAGCAGGGGGTCGGGGGTTCGAGTCCCCCCATCTCCACAAAGA
>JASHXG010000155.1 GCA_030043675.1 Vulcanimicrobiota bacterium | reverse complement strand
CGCGGTTCCTCGAGGGTGGAGCCCGAGCCGTGACGCCGAAGCTGATGGCGCTGGTCATCCCCAACATGGCGTGCGCGCTCATTGCGATGCGCTGGAATCTGCATGGACCGCAGCTGACGATCAGCACCGCATGCGCTTCCTCGCTCGACGCGATCGGTATCGCCGCGGGCATGATCGAGCGCGGTGAGATCGACCTGGCAGTCGCCGGCGGCAGCGAAACGCTGCTGAGCCCGCTGGTCTACGAGAGCCTGGTACGCGCGGGTGCGCTCTCGCGTAATCCCGACGTATCGCTAGCGTCGCGTCCGTTCGATGTCGACCGCGATGGTTTTGTTATGGGTGACGGCGCAGCCATGCTCGTGCTCGAACGCACGGAGCGCGCCGCCGCGCGCGGTGCCCGCGTGCTCGCGCGCATTCGCGGATACGGCTGCGTTGCCGACGCCTATCACATCACCTCGCCCGATCCGTCGGCGAGATACGAAATCGAGGCGATGCGCAATGCGCTTGCGAGCGCAGGCGACGCGGGAGCGAGCTGCCGCGTGGTATACGCGCACGCCACCAGCACCATCGTGGGCGACGCGGCCGAAGGCAGAGCCGTCGGCGAGGTCTACGCCGGCGAGCCGGCGGTCGTAACATCGATCAAAGGACACGTCGGCCATAGCATGGCCAGCGCCGGAGCGATGTGCATCGTCGCAGGCATCATGGGAATGCACGACGGGCGCATTCCGCCGACGCTCGGGACGGAACGCGTCGATCCAACGACGCGCTTTGAGCTCGTGACGAAACAGGCGCGCGACCACGTGTATTCAGCCTTTCAAGTCAATGCGTTTGGTTTCGGCGGCCAGAACGCGTCGCTGGTTGTCTCCACGTGAAGCTTGGGAGACGCGACACTATGGGCAGGGCGGGCAGCGCCGGGATGGGAAGTCTGAATCGTGAGCTTGCTTTGCGGCAGGGCTGATGCATCTTCTCGTTAAGGGAACAAGCGGACCGCTGATCGGCGAGGTCGAGGTACCGAACTCAAAGTACCACGCACACCGCGCACTGATCCTAGCGTCGCTTGCGCCCGGAACGAGCCGGATTCTCGGACTGTCCGACGCGCGCCACGTGAAGTACACGATGGACGTTCTGCGCGCCCTGGGCACAAAGATTCAGCTCGATGGCGCGACGCTGCTCGTCACGGGCGGCGCGTATCACGTCAAGCGTAAGAACGTCTCGGTGGGCAGCTCGGGATCGACGCTCTACTTTATGATCGGGCTTGCATCGCTGGCCGATGCGCCGATCGCGCTGACCGCGCAGAAATACTTCCAGCGGCGCCCGGTGGGGCCGCTGTTGGATGCGCTCGCGCAGCTTGGCGTGCGCTTCGATTCCGCGAACGGCTGCCCGCCGATTGCGGTGGTACCCGGACGGCCCCGCGGTGGCGAGATCGTGATTCCGGGAACGCTCTCGCAGTGGATCTCGGGCCTGCTGATGCTGGCGCCATTCGCGCGCGAGCGTACGATCATCCACGTCGACGGCGAGTTGAACGAACGTCCTTACATCCGGCTGACGATCGACATGATGCGGGCTTTCGATCTGCACGTGCTGGCGGCATCGGATTACCGCCGCTTTGAGGTGGAACCCTCGCAGCGGCCGCGGCCCGCGACGGTCGTGCTTCCGCCCGACGTCGGCTCCGCGGCCTTCGGCCTTGCCGTGACCGCAATCCACCCTTCCAACGTGCTCTTTCGCGGGCTATCGGAACTTCCGGGCGAGCTTCCCGACCACCCCGAGGGGGCGTTCATGGAGATCGCGGGGCGGATGGGGCTACCGATGCGCTACGACGCCCAAGCGGGTGCCCTTCGAGTGCAGCACGACGGCGTCGAGCTGCGCGGCGTTCGCGTCGACTGCCGCGACATTCCCGACATGCTGCCGATTCTCTGCACGCTCGGCACGTTTGCGAAGGGTGAGACGACCCTCGAGAACGTCGCACACGTTCGCTTGAAGGAATCGGATCGGGTCTCCGCGATGCTGCAGCTCAATCGCATGGGCGGCAGCATCACATCGGAAGCGGATCGCCTGATCGTGCGTGGCGTTTCACAGCTGTTCGGGGCCGATCTCTCCTCGTTCAATGACCACCGCATCTTGATGTCGCTGGCGGTCGCTGCCTCGCGCGCGCAAGGACAGAGTTCGCTCACCTATCCGAACGCCTACCGCATCTCCTATCCGCGTTTTCTCGAGGCGATGCGCTCGATCGGCGTTCCGATGTCGATCTCAAAGGCGCCTGCGGACTCGAAGCAAACGGCTCGCGCGCCCGTGCGGCCGATGCTCAAGCCCAGCGCCGCGGCACAGATTTCGCTCTACGATCTGTTGCGCGAGCGCGCACACGCGGCTCCGCTCGACCTCGCCGTCGTCGAGGCACGCGACGACCGCGATGTCGCGCTGACGTGGGAGGAGCTGCTTGACCGGGTTGACCGCACGGCGATGCTGCTCTTAGATCTGGGCGTACGACCCGGCGAGCGCGTTGCTTTTCAACTGCCCAATTGCATCGAGTTTGTGGTGGTGGCGTTGGCGGCGCTGCGCGCCGGCGCCGTTTGTTGCCCGCTGATGCCGATCTTCCGCGAGCGCGAGATGGCGTTCTGCCTTCGTCGCTCGCGGGCGCGCGTGCTCTTCGTGCCCGGCGAAGCGCGCGGGCGCCTTCACGCCGACGAGATCGCATCGCTCATGGTCGAGGCCTCCGCCTTCAACGGAGAGCTTCCGCTGTGTCTCGAGCACGTCGTCGTCTCGGCGAGTGGAAGCAAACGCCGCACGCTGCCGGCAGCCGACAACGAGAACGGACGCCTTCACTGGCTGCGATTTGAGGAGACCATTGCCGAGATCCACGTCGATCGGCAGGCGCTCGAAGCGCGGCGCGCGCCGGCGGATGCTCCGGCACAGTTGCTCTTCACCTCCGGGACTTCAGGCGAACCAAAGGGCGTCGTGCACCGCAACGACGTCCTGATGCGCGCTGCCGCGATGGAGGTCGAGCACCTCGGCTTGCACTCGGGCGATCGCATCTTCATTCCGTCGCCGCTCGCGCACCAAACCGGATTTCTCTACGGGATGTGGCTTGCGATCGTGATGGGCGTTCCGCAGATTCTTCAACCGGTGTGGAACGCGCCGCGCGCCCTGCGCGCTCTCAACGATTGGGACGGGACCTTCGTGCAGGCTGCGACGCCGTTTCTTGCCGACGTCGTGAGGGCAGTCGACGAAGGAGCGCGCCCGCCGGCGGCGCTGCGCATCTTCGTTGCGACCGGCGCGGCCGTCCCGCGCAGTTTGGCCGAACGCGCGACGCGCACCCTGGCGACCGCCGTCTGCGGCGCGTGGGGAACGACCGAGTCGTGTCTCGGATCCCTAAGCGCGCCGACCGACGAGCCGGCAAAGGTATGGGGCACGGATGGCCGGGCGCTGCGCGGCATTGCGCTGCGCATCACCAGCCCCGATGGACGCACGCTGCCGCCCGGCGAAGAGGGCCACTTTGAGGTAAGCTCGCCGACGATGTTCGCGGGGTATGCCGATCATCCGGAATGGACCGCCGCCGCCTTCACCCCCGACGGCTGGTTTCGCACCGGCGACCTGGGCATGATCGACGAGTCCGGATACATTCGCATTACCGGTCGCGTGCGCGACGTCATTAATCGCGGCGGTGAGAAGATTCCTGTCGCCGAGATGGAGCAGCTGCTCGGGGATCATCCGGCCATCACCGACGTCGCCATCGTCGCGATGGCCGACGAGCGTCTCGGCGAGCGTGCCTGCGCCTTCGTCGTGCTGCGCGACGGCGCTTCGCTCGACTTCGAAGGAATGCGGCACTATCTCGATGCTTGTCAAGTCGCCAAACACTACTGGCCCGAGCGGCTGGAAATCATCGCCGAGATGCCGCGCACGCCGTCGGGAAAGATCCAGAAATACGTGCTGCGCGAACGCGCCAAGACGCTTCGGCCGCACGAACGCGTCAAGCAGAGCATCTAGTGTCGTTCGCGGCACTCAAGGACGAGATCGCGGCGTACGTCGCCGGACCCGCCGAAGCCTGGGCGACGCGCATCGAACGCGAGCGGCGCGTTCCGTCCGAGCTTTGGGATGAGCTGCGCGAGCGAGGCTATCTCTCGCTCGCGGCCCCGGCGGCTTACGGCGGACGCGGCGTGCCCTTTACAAGCTATCTCGAGCTCCTCGAGCTCTTCTCGATGTCGCATGCGTCGATTCGCATGATCGTTCACGTCGTGAACGGAACGTGGCGCGCGATGGACCGCTTCGCGACCGATGAGCAGCGGCAAACCTTCGTAATCCCATCGATCCAGGGTGAAATCAAGGTCGCCTTTACGCTGACGGAGCCGACCGCCGGCACCGGCGCCGACCTTCGGTGCAGCGTCGTGCGCGACGGCGCTACGTACTACTTGAGCGGCGAAAAGCATCTGATCACCTTCGGCACGATCTGCGACTACTGGCTGCTCTTCGCTCGCGTTGCCGGCACCCGGGGGGCCGACGGAACGGTGGCCTTGTTGGTGGATCGCCATTCGCCCGGCGCGACGGTCGTCGAGATGGACGAGTCGATGGGCGTGCGTGGAACCGACCACGGACATCTGATCTTCGATCGCACGCCGGTTCCCGTCGCCAACCGCCTCGGAGCCGAGGGCGAAGGGCTGGAGGTCGCACTCGGCGGCTTTCTGACGCCGAGCCGGATCTCGGTCGCGATGAGCTGTGTCGGCCTGGCGCGACGTGCCCACGAGCTCGCGATTGCCTATGCGCGGCAGCGCGAGACGTTCGGTAAGAAGCTGACCCAACGCCAAGCCATCCGCTTCATGATCGCCGAGAATGCAACCGATATCGAAGCGGCGCGGGCGCTGGTGATGCGCGCGGCGCAGGCTTGGGAGGATGGCGAGGCTCGCGCATCGATGCTCTCCTCGATGTCGAAGCTCCAAGCCGTCGAGATGCTGACGCGCGTCACCGACCGCGCCTTGCAGATCCATGGCGGCATCGGCTTTTGGCAGCCGAATGCAATCGAGCGCGTCTATCGCGACGCCCGAGCACAGCGCTTCGAAGAAGGAACCAACGAGATTCAGAAAACGGTGATCGCACGCGAGCTGCTGGAGAACGCATGAAACGGTTCGAGAACAAAATAGCGCTGATCACGGGCAGCTCGCGTGGGATCGGCAAGGCATTGGCGCTGACCCTAGCGCGCGCGGGTGCGAAGGTCGTCGTCAACTACAACCGCAACGCCGACTTGGCTGCGGCGACGGTGGCCGAAATCGAGTCGCTCGGATCCACGGCCGTTGCGGTGCAGGCCGACATGGAAAGCCTCGACGGCGTCGAGCGCCTGTTCGAAGTTCTCAAGAGAGAGTTCGGACGGCTCGATCTCTTCGTCTCGAATGCAGCCGCCAGTTCTTTCAAGAAAATCCTCGAGCTGAAGGCGCACAACCTGAATCGGTCGTTCGATCTGAACGTGCGCGCCTTCGTGCTCGGCGCGCAGCGCGCGGTCGAGCTGATGCGCGAGGGCGGTCGCATCGTGGTCCTCTCCAGCTACGGCAGCGCGCGCGCTTATCCGACGTACGCGAATCTTGGATCGAACAAGGCCGCGGTCGAAGCCTGGGTTCGCTACATGGCCGTCGAGTTTGCGCCGTACGGCATCAACGTCAACGCGGTGAGCGGGGGCCTGATCGACACCGAATCATGCGCGTATTTCTACGAGCGGGTGCCCGGTATGCCGCCGATCGATTCGGTCCTTGCCAAAATTCCGAAGGCCCGCATGGGCACGCCGCAAGAGGTTGCCGACACCATCGCCTTTCTGTTGGCGCCCGAATCGGAGTATATCACCGGCCAGACGATCTGCGTCGACGGGGGCCTGAGCGTGATCGCACCGCCCTTCTACGCGGATGCGTCGCCGCCGTTGACGACCTAGGGAGCCTCTAAAGGACGCAATGTTCGAACACGCTCTGCGGGCCGGCGCAATCGGAACGCTTGCGCTTCCTAATCGCATCATCATGGGCTCGATGCATTTAGGCGTCGAGTCGGACCCAGGCGCGCTGGCGGCGTTCTACGCCGAACGCGCCCGCGGCGGCGCAGGGCTCATCGTTACCGGCGGCTCATCGGTGAGCCGCGTCGGCGCCGGCGGCCGGAACTACAGCTTCATCAACGATCCCGCCGGCGCCCCGCCGCTGCGCCGCGCCGTCGAGGCCGTGCACGATGCGAATGGACGCATCGCCCTCCAGCTCTTCCACGCCGGGCGCTACGCATTCTTCGCCTCGTTCGGCCTCCAGCCGGTCGCGCCGTCAGCCGTTCCATCGCGTTTCTCGCCGGACCCCCCGCATGCGCTGAGCGAGGAAGAGATCCTCGCCACGATTGAAGATTTCGCGCGCGGCGCCGAGCGCGCACGCGCGCTCGGTTTCGACGCCGTCGAGGTCATGGCGTCGGAGGGTTACCTGCTCAACCAGTTCCTCTCGCCGCTCACGAATCGGCGCGAGGACGCGTGGGGCGGCGATTCGGAGCGGCGAATGAGGCTGCCGCGCGCCGTGCTGGACGCGATCCGCGAACGCGTGGGAGGCGACTTCCCGGTCATCTTTCGCATCTCCGGCGCGGATTTGATGAAGGGCTCGACCAGCCTGGAGGAGACGCTTTCCTTCGCGCGCGCATTGGCGAGCGACGGCGTCGACGCGCTGAACGTCGGCATCGGCTGGCACGAGTCGCCGATTCCGACCGTTCAGCAAGTGGTTCCCAACGGCGTTTGGGTTCGCGTCGCGGCCGCGGTGAAGAGCGCGGTCGGCGATCTTCCGGTGATCGCGAGCAATCGCATCAACAGCTTGGCGATGGCAGACGGTGTGCTGGCCGCGGGCAGCGTCGATTTCGTTTCGATGGCACGGCCCTTTCTGGCCGATGCGCGGATCGTCCAGAAGGCCGCGCGGGGCGAGGCGGCGCTGGTCAACACCTGCATTGCCTGTAACCAAGCCTGTCTCGATCGCTCGCTGCTCGACGAAGCCATCACGTGCATGGTCAATCCGCGCGCCGTGCGCGAACTCGAGTTCCCCGAGGACGTCGAGAATAGCGCGCGCGAGCCTGGGCGCTTCGCCGTCATCGGCGGCGGCCCGGCCGGCATGGAGGCGGCGCGCGCGCTGGCTGCCCTCGGACACCGTGTCGAGCTTTTCGAGGCCGACGCGGAGCTCGGCGGCCAGTTTCGGATGGCACGGCGCGTTCCGGGCAAGCACGACTTCGGCGAAACG
>JASHXG010000154.1 GCA_030043675.1 Vulcanimicrobiota bacterium | reverse complement strand
CGCGCTTAGAATCGCGCAGACGCAGCCAGTCGTGGAGAAACTCGGGCGGATGAACGTGCGCTTCGAAGGCAAGCCGATCGCGCAGCGATTCATCGAACTGCGGCGCAAGCGTGACGCCGCCCGTCAGCGCCCGGATGTAGAAGCCGGTGCCTCCGGCGACGATCGCGCGTTTTCCGCGTCGCCGGATGTTGCGAATTGCCTCCAGCGCGTCGCTCGAGTACCGTGCCGCAGAATAGCGCTCGTGCGGATCCCAGACGCCGACGAGATGGTGCTCGACTTCGGCGAGCTGCTCCGGTGAAGGCATTGCGGTGCCGATCGGCATGCCGCGATAGATCTGCCGCGAGTCGGCGCCGACGATCTCCGCGTCGAACTCGCGCGCCAGCGCGATGGCGAGCTCCGTCTTCCCGCTCGCCGTGGAGCCGGCGATGATGAGCACACCCTCGCTAGACACGCTTGAACATGTGCGCGATCTCGTCGGCGTGCAGGCGCACCATGGTGGGGCGGCCGTGGGGGCAGTGCATCGGATTCGCGCACTGCTGCAAACGCTCGAGCAGGGTAGTCATCTCTTCGGGCTCGAGGCGTTCGCCGGCAACCGTTACCGAATGGCAGGCGAGCGATGCCCAAATGCGTTCGCGCACGTCGCGCTGCTTGGGTGTTTCCGTGAGATCGTCCAGGAAACCGGCGAGATCGAAGGGGCGCGCGCGGTAGCCGGGCGGCATCGCGAGGATGCGATAGCTGCGCTCGCCGAACGGCTCGATCTCGAGGCCACCCCCGTTCAGGAGCTCGATGGTGCGGTCGAGCTCGGCGCTTTGAGCCTGATCGAGCTCGACCACCTGCGGCACCAGCAACGGTTCGCTGGGCGAGCGTTCCCGAGCGCGCGCGAGGATCGCTTCGTAGGCGATGCGCTCGTGCGCGGCGTGCTGGTCGATGAGAATCAGCGCATCGCCGTCGCTGGCAAGAATGAAGGTATTCGCAAGCTGCGCCAGCACTCGCAGGCGGTGAGACGCCGCCTCGGCGTCGTCGAGAGCCGCTCCGAAGAGCGAGATGGTCGCCGCGCCGCCGCCAATACCGCGAAGGCGCGCCCCAGCGTGGTCGTTCAGCGTGGCTGCGATCGCGCGTCGAACGGCGTCGAAGACCTGGTTTCCGTAGCGCAGACGGACATCGCTCTTGGTCGGATGCACATTCGGGTCGACCTGCTCCGCCGGCAGGTCGAGAAAAATCGCGCCGTACGGATGGCGCCCGATCATTGCAAAGGTCGAGTACCCGCTCGTCCACGCTCCGGCCAGCAGCGCGCTGCGCAGCAGCCGGCCGTTGACGAAGAGCATCTGCATGCGCCGGTCGGGACGATCGTGCCCCGGGGCGCTGATGAAGCCGCGCAGTTCGCCATCGAGCGCGCGCCCGGGCGCGACGTTGAGCGCCAGCAGCCGCGCGGCCGCGTCGCGTCCAAAGACCATCGCAAGCCGTTCGCGCACGTCATCGCTGGCCGGCATCGACCAGACCTCTTTGCCGTCGTGGCGCAGCGCGAACGTTATCCGTGGATAGGCAAGCGCGAAGCCGGACAGCCAGGACGAGATGCGATTGAACTCAGCGCTCGGCGAGCGAAGATATTCGCGCCGCACCGGTACGTTTTCAAATAGCGCCGCGGCGCTCACCCGCGTTCCTTCCGGTGCCGCCGCCGGTTCGACGGGCCCGATCCGCTCGGCATGCGCCGTAACGCGCCGGCCGATCACCGCGCGCGGCTGGCGCGAGACGATTTCAAGCTGCGAAACCGCCGCGATCGACGCCAAACCCTCACCGCGAAAACCGAGCGTGGCGATCGACTCCAAATCCGCGGCGGCCGTCAACTTGCTCGTTGCGTGGCGTCGGGCCGCCAAGTGCAGCTCTTCGAGCGGAATGCCGGCACCGTTATCGATGACCTCGATCGAGTCAATTCCGCCACGCCGCAGGTTGACGGTGATGCGCGTTGCACCCGCGTCGACCGCGTTCTCGACCAGCTCTTTGACGACCGATGCGGGTCGCTCGATGATCTCGCCGGCGGCGATCTGCCCGATCGTCACCGCATCAAGCTCGCGGATGCTCACGAAGCGAGGAAGTTGACGCCCCGAAGCCCGAGTCCTGGCGCGCGCGCTTTCGCGAGCGAACGAGAGCTTAGGCGAGCCGCGAGCTCATCGCAAGTAGGTCTTCACCACGTCGATGAGCTCTTGAGCCGCGCTCACGGTGGCGCGAGCCTTCGAGGTGAGGACATGCGTCTTGACGTGATCCTCAAGCACCTCGGACATCAGCGCGTTCATCGCCCCGCGCGCGGCCGCGATACGCTGAAGCACCACGCCGCAGCTTGCCTCGGCCTCCAGAGCGCGCTCCACCGCTTCGATCTGCCCGCGAATTCGCCGGACGCGGTTCAACAGAACCGCCTTGTTCTCGACCGTGTGACTCATCTTGGGTTCTTCGTCCCGCACTCCGGTCATACCCTATGGGGATACCGGTATCGGGTCGAGAATCGGCTTAGGGGTTGACCAAAACCGCGGGCGCGAGTATCCTGTTATCCGGATTCCTCGTTAGGTGAGGCGTCTGCACGATGAGGTGCCGCTGCCCGGAAAGGTCGAGAGACCCCAACGGGTGACCAGATCCCGCCGAATCAAGGCGGAATCTAATGCGGCCGGTCTTCGATGCCTGAGGATGGCGATGGCCAAGGCGTGCAGTGCTAAAACTCGACATTGAGGGAGATCGCGCGGAAGGTTCCGCGGCATTTCTCGAACTGTCGGCCTGCGAGGAGCGGCGACAGTTTTTTGTTTGTACGAGAGATGTCGGGAGGTACGTGTCATGAAGAAGATTCTGGTGTTTCTGCACGATTTCGCATTCGGGCGGACTGGGCGAGGGCCGGCATCGCACGACGACAACCTGCGCGCGAATCAGTTCGCGGATCCGCGCCACGCATTCAGCTATTGGCGCGCGCTGGTCAGTTAGCCGAAGGCGCGACTAGCGTCACGCGACGAACTAAGTGGCGTCGTTCGCCTCCTTCAATCGACCTTAATCTCAGGATAATGAAGGCGCATGCTGTTTGCAGTTGTCCTACTCGCGACACTCCAACCCGCTGCGGCGACGATGCCTTCAGCGTCGCCTTCGGCTGCGCCGGCGCGGTCGGCGTCACCGGCGCCGACGCAAACGCCGTCGCCCGCCCCAACGCCGCGCTTCCAGCTCTCCGGTAGCGGCTCGAACGTCTTCATCAACCAGGCGACGAACGGGCCCGGAACGACGCCACCCGAAGGGCCCGGTTTCATACACGGCTCGCCGATCTCGCCGATGTCTCCATACGACTGGTTCACCAGCGCACCGATCACGCCGGGCGTCGCCGGCGTCGCGCAATACGAACTATCGGGCGTCTATCACGCGACGGGGTTTGATTTCGCGGCGACGCTTGGTCTGGGCTTACTGACGGGCAGCACGACCAACGCGCTCTACTGGGGCGAGCCCTTGATCCCAAACCTCGACAGCCACGCGCTCTCACGCCTGATCCCGTACTCGATCGTCTTCCCGACCCATGCCGGACAAGACGACGCGAGCGTCGCGAACCTCGGCTTACTCCAAGCGTCGGTCGCTTCCGCCGACGGCAGTTGGAGAGTTCGCGGCGGCTACTTTGACCTCGAACAGACCGACCGCTTCGTCTTCGCGCCGCCGGCCGTTACGAACGCCTCGCCCTCGCTCGGCGTTCAAACCGCCGAAACCCTGGGCCCGGGGATACCATCGATCGACGCGTGGCTCTCGAGCCCCTCGACGCTCCCCTTGCTCGGGGCCGACGGCGTCTGGCATTACGGCAGCGCGACGCTCGAGCTCACCGACGCCCTGTTGCCGTCGCTCGTGAACACGAACGTGCGCCTGATGATGGGGTCGCTCGTCTTCGATCGCGGCGATTTCGGCCGCTTCTCCTTCCAGATCGCGCACCTGTGGACGACCGGCGATCCGATCTCGACGACCAGCTTCTTCGGCGTCGATCAAAAGATCTACCAGGGGCCGCAGGGACGCCTCTACACGAGCGTGCTCACCAATCAAGAGCAGACGATCGGCGGAGCTCGCGCGTTCTTTCACCCCTTCGCAAAATGGGACGCGCTGGCGGAGCTCGGCCGCGCTTGGTACGATGCCGGTCTCGTCAGCTATCCCGGCACGTCGCGACCCGGCAACTTCGAGCACTTCAGCCTCGCGCGTCATCTCGGGGACGACGTCGCAACCATCGAGTATCATCGCTTCGACCCCACCTATGGCACGATGATCTTGCCGTACGGAATCCCCGAGAACGTTTGGAGCATCGCGTGGTCGTGGCCCGGCGTGTGGCTGAAGTCGAACTATCAACTGGTCGACAACAGCGTAATCGGCGCGAACCGCGCCGGCTACCATTTCAAGTACGATCACAACAACAAGCGGTTGGAGATGCACGTTAGCTACGGCGATTGGAGGCAGCTCATCCCCGAAACCGAGGCCAATGCCTCGCAAGAGGGTTTCGTCGACGGCTTCTTCCTCTTGCAGCGCAATGGCTTCGGAACTCTTGGACGGGATCGCCAAGTCGGACTTTACGTCGCTTGGCACCTGCCGCGGGACGATCTCTCCTTCGATGCCGTCAATGACTATCTCAGCCGCCCCGCGGACCCCGGTCAACCGCTCGATCTAGTCAACGATCATCTGCCGCAGTTTGTCGCCGCCTGGGGCCATCATTTCAGCAACACGCTGCTGGCGATGGGCGGCTACGGGCGGTATCAGGCGATCGGAACCTGGGCGATCACGCCGCTCAACGCGATCTATGGCGTCGCCTTTGCCGGCGTGCAGTTCGCGACCGGACCAAAGAGCGCGATTCTGATCCAAGGCCGGCGCTACGCGCTGGTGGGATTTCCGTCGATGCCCGACGGGCTGCCGCCGACGATGAAGGGAACGGCCTTGATCGTCGACCAGAAATTCAGCATATGACGAGTGGGGAGAAAACCTTGAGCACCGAGACGCTCCCAGCTGCGCGCCGCGCCCGACCGAACATCTGGCGATCGGTCGTCATGTTCCTGTCGATCGTCGGCCCCGGCATCATCACTGCGAACGCCGACAACGATGTCGGCGGGATCTTGACCTACTCGCAAGCCGGAGCGCAGTTCGGGTACTCGTTGCTCTGGTTGCTGGTCCCGATCACCATCGCTTTGGTGGTCGTGCAGGAGATGTGCGCGCGGATGGGCGCCGTCACCGGCAAGGGTTTGGCCGACCTCATTCGCGAGAACTTCGGCGTCAAGGTGACGTTCTGGTGCCTGCTGCTCTTCGTGTTCGGGGACATCGGCAACACCGCGACCGAGTTCGCCGGCGTCGCCTCCTCGGCGCCGATCTTCGCCGGCTATTTGCACTTTTCACAGGCCGAGCTCTTCAAGATCGTGCTGGTCATCTTGTCGGCCGTCTTCGTTTTTACAACCGTGACCCGCGGCACGGCTAAGGCGATCGAGCGCGTCTTCTTCGTCTTCTGCTTCGTCTACGTTGCTTACGTGATCAGCGCGTTTTTGGTCCGGCCCAACTGGAGTGACGTGCTCCATCAATCGATCGTCCCGCACTGGCAGCCGACGAAAGCTTACGTCATCATGATCATCGCCGTGATCGGGACGACGATCTCGCCGTGGATGCAGTTCTACATCCAGGCAGCCGTAGTCGATAAAGGCGTGCGCAAGGGCGACTATGCCTTTTCGCGACTGGACGTCGTAACCGGCGGCATCTGGACCGACGTCATCGCGTACTTCATCATCGTTTCTTGCGCGGCTACGATCTACATTCACAACCTCCACGTTCCCGCGGCCCATCAGATCCAGGTCAACGACGTGGGCGACGTCGCCGTTGCGCTGGAACCGCTCGCCGGTCAGTTCGCCGCCCTGCTCTTCGCCCTGGGGCTGCTCAACGCGGCCGTCTTTACCGCCTCGATCCTTCCGCTCTCCACCGCGTATTACGTCTGCGAAGCGTTCGGCTTCGAGCGGGGCGTCGATCACCGTTTTCGAGAGGCGCCGATCTTCTATACCTTTTACCTCGCGCTGATCGCGATCGGCGCCGGAGCGGTCATCGTTCCAGGAGCGCCGCTGCTCGCGATCATCTTCTACTCGCAAGTGCTCAACGGCGTACTGCTCCCCATCGTCCTCGTCTTGATGCTTCTGCTGATCAACAACAAGAAGCTGATGGGCACATGGACGAACAGCGTGCTCTTCAACGTCATCGCTTGGGCGACGGCGATCATCGTCGGTGTTCTCACCTTGGTCTCGACGGCGCAGATCATCTTCCCGTCGCTCGGGAGTTAGCGAGGTCCTAGCCTTGTCGAGTGCCGTCTTCACCGAACGTATTCTGATCGCGCTGCTGCTCGGCATCGTCATCGGAGTCGAACGGCAGTGGCGTCAGCGCATGGCCGGGCTGCGCACCAATGCGCTGGTCGCAGTCGGAGCAGCGCTCTTCAGCTCGATCTCCATCCTGATGGACGCCAAGCTCAATCCGACGCAAGTGGCGGCTTACGTCGTCTCGGGTATCGGCTTCCTCGCCGGCGCCGTCATCTTCAAGGAAGGCTTGAGCGTGCGCGGCCTCAACACGGCCGCGACGCTGTGGGCGACCGCGGCGGTCGGAACGCTGAGCGGCTCCGGCTTCGTTTCGGAAGCTGCGATCGGCGCCGCGGCAATCGTGGGAGCCAACGTGCTGCTGCGACCGATCGTGCGGCGCATCAACCGCCAGCCGCTCGACCAGAGCGACCTTTCGCTTCCCTACGATATTTCCGTCACGTGCCACGGAAGCGACGAGGAGACGTGCCGCGCAAACGTGCTCGCGCAAATCCGGGCGACCGGGCTGATGCTTCGCTCGCTCGAGAGCCATAACATTGACGTCGAGCACGTGCAAGTCAAGGCTCGGGTGGTAACCCAGAGCCGGGCCGACACCAAGCTCGAGCGGATCGTCGGCCGTTTGAGCCTCGATCCGAAGGTCGTCGCCGCGAGCTGGACGCTCGCCAGCGACGTCGAGGAAAACGCGGAAACCGAGACCGAGGAGTAGCCGCAGCGTACCCGCTTATCTCAGCAGCGATCTCACAAACGCGTAGACGACCACTCCGACTGCAAGCAGAACGTAGATTCGCAGCGTCCAGAGCAAAGCGAGGATGCCCGGACCGAGCCGCCGGCGGGGCAGCGGCGTCTGGAGTGCCGACTGGCGCTGATCCGGATCCAGGGCCTCGAGGAGCTCGCGTGGCCGATTCTCGCTCATTGCGCCAGCAACTGCGGAAAGGCCGTGACGACTCCGTAGACCGCACCAACCACCGCGATTCCGATCGTGACGGCGCCGCCCGCGACGTTGGCGATACGTGAGTTTGCCAAGCTCCCCATGATCTCGCGGTCGTTGACGAGCAGCAAGAGGAAGAGCAACGCCGGCGCCATTAGCAGCGTCGCGATGACGTTCACCGCGATCGTAATCGCCAAGAGCGGAGCATGCGGAACGAGCACGACGGCCGCCGCAACGACGATCGACGCCAGATTGATCCCATAGAAGATCGGCTCCTGGCGCAGGGTGAGATTGAGACTGTGTCCGCGCCGGAGCACCTCCCCGACCGCGTACGAAGAGCTCGTCGAGATGGTCATGGTCGCGACCAGCCCGGCCTCGATCATCCCCAAAGCAAAGAGCGTCACGCCCGTCGTGCCGAGAAACGGCCGTAACGCGGTCGCGAAGTCGGCGCTGTTCGCTAAACCGGCGACGCCGACGTGGTGCGTGAAGAGCGGCGCGCTGGCGACCACCGCGGCGATCGCCACGACTGCGGCGAGGCACATGCCGAGCGCCGTATCGATGCGTCCTTGCGGAAGGTCGAGCCGCGTTAGGCCCTTGTCGACCGTGGCACTCTGCTGAAAGAAGATCATCCAGGGCGTTACGGTCGCTCCGATGTTTGCTAGGACAAGCGTTAAGAACGCGCCGTGCGTGCCGCCCGGAAGCGGTTGCCACGTACCCAGGGCTCGCGCGAGCGCAGCGAAGTCCGGGTGGCTGAAAGCCGCGGCCGGAATGAACAACAGGTTGGCGGTAGCCAAGAGCAGCACGATGCGCTCCCAGGCAAAGTATCGGCCGGAGAGCAGAACGGCAACCGAAAAAACGACCGCCATCGTGACCGCGACCCACGGCGCAATGCCGAAGAAGGCCGTGCCGGCGCGGATCGCGACGAACTCGGTGATCAACGTGAGCACGTTTCCCACGCTCAAGTCGAGCATGGCGAAGTTGCCCCAAAAGGGTCCAAAGCGCTGGTAGATCAGCTCGGCATGTCCGCGGTGCGTCACGATGCCGATCCGGACCGTCGCCTCTTGCACGATGTAGGCCATCGCGAACGTCAGAACGATGAATGGAACGAAAAAGCCGATGCCGTACGTAGCGCCGGTCGTGGCGTACGAAAGCATGCTCGGTCCATCGTTCTCACCCAGCATCACCAGAACGCCGGGACCGACCAGCAGAAAGAGCAGCAGGAACGGCCGGCGCCGCGCCCGCGCGTGGCGCACGCGCGCCCGGTCGTCCGCGCGCTTGCGATCCTCGTCCCATTCCTGGGGCGGCCCGGGACGGGTCCACAAAGCCCGCAAGCGCTCTTTAGAGAGTTGCAACTCGAACCATTGCGGCGTGACCGGCACGCAGCGCGATCGAGCGGTCTCCCAAACGGACGCGCAGCCGGCGAGCGTCTTTGCTTTCGACCATCAGCGATGCGCCGGGAAGCACGCGCGCGGCCGCCAGAGCCTCGATCGCGGCGTCGTCGCGATCGTCAAGACTCACGACGCGAGCGCGGGTGCCGACCGGCACGCTCGCGAGTGACTTAGTCGGATGTGAGCGAGCGTCGCGATCGCCATACGGAATCGGATGACCGTGCGGATCGCACTCCGGACGCCCGAGCAGCTCCGCAATGCGCAGGGCGATGTCGTCGGAGATAACGTGCTCGATTCGCTCGGCCTCAGCGTGAACGCGCTCCAGCGGTACCTGCAGCAGACGGTACAGGAACGTCTCCAACAAACGATGGCGCCGCACCATCGCGATTGCAAGCTTGCGTCCGCGCCCGCTGAGATAGAGCGGACTCGAGGGCGTCGGGCTCGCTTCGAGCAGACCCTCGCGCTCCAGCAAGCGCTTCGCTTTGCTCACCGAGACGCGACTTACACCGAGATAGCGCGCCAAGCTCGCGGCTTTCACCGGTCCGGCATCGCCCAGCTGATGGATCGCCTTAACGTAGTCCTCTCGCGCGCGCGACGCCGAGCGGTCGGATCCGACGGCGAGAACGAGCGGCGCCGATTTGTTAGCCATGGATAACAGTAACCATGGTTAACGCTATCGGCGCCGCACCTCGCTTCTCCTGCGCGGGCGGCCCCGGCTATTCGGTGTCGGGAGCCAGGTCGGAGCCGATGACGAGCGTGGTCGTTGCGCCCGAGCGCAAGGTTGCCGCGAACGTTTTCGATAGGGCCTGCGCGGCCGGCGATGCACCGACCACGATGGTGGTCCGCCGCCGCGGTTCGTCGACGAAGGTACGCACGTTCCAGCCCGCTCCGCGCAACGCGCCGATGATCGTCCGGTCGAACTGAGCGTTCCCGGTCGCATTCGCGACCAGCACCTCGTCCTGCGGCGGATCGTTCTTCGTGAAGAGTACGCTGCCGATCAGCTTCGCCCAGCGTGGGTCGGCAAAGACCACCGACGCGTCGCCGACCCAGCCGGCCTTACTCGGCAGCGTGAAGGATCGAACGTTGTCGTCGGGGACGTTGCGGTAGATGTTCAACAGCGCCAGCAACTGACGATCGCTCAACGTCGTAACGATGTCCTTGCGCGCCAACTGCATGATTTGCGGCAGTTTCGCCCAGTTCTGTGGTTCGCTCAACTGGTCGATGAGAAGCTTGAGAACCTGTTGCTGCCGCTTCACGCGCCCGAAGTCCGAAGCCGGATCATGACGAAACCGCACGTACCCCGCAACCTGATTGCCGTTGAGATGCTGTTCCCCCTTCGACAAATGGATGTGCAGGTCGCCGTTGTCGTCGTCGTAGTTCATATCTTCATCGACGTTGACGTCGAGGCCGCCCATGGCATCGACGATCTGCGCCGCCCCTTCGGGCTGCAGCGCAACGATTCCATCGATCGGGATGTGCCCCATGAGCGCGCTGACCGTCTTGGCCGTCTTGTGGGCGCCGCCGTACGCGTAGGCGGCATTGATTTTATCGGCCCCATGCCCGGGAACCTGGACCCACGTATCGCGTGGAATCGAGACCAGCGTGGCGGTACGCCGCGTGACGTCCAGGTGCGCGACGATGATCGTGTCGGTCGTCGCCTCGTCGGACTGATATCCCAGGATGAGAAGGTTGAGCTTTACGTCGCCGAACGAGCGGCGCGCCTGTTCGGTGACGATCTGCTGCTTGATCGGAGCACGAAAGGCAAAGAACCCGGCGGCAACCGAGATGAGGCCCGCGGCCACCGCCGCGCTAATTCGAAACCATAACTTGGAAAACATGGCTTACCTCCCTGAGAGTGCTGCGCGACCTCGATCGAGGTCGCTGTAACGTCAAGCACTCACGGGCGGCGGGGCGCGTTCTCCGATGCGGCAGAGGAGCGGCGACGAGCGTCTGAAGCTGACGGAGTTGCGGCTGCGGCTCGCCACCGATCCGGCCGGCTGCGGCGCGAACGTCACGAGCGCACGAATCAGTCGAATGAACCGCAACGTCGTTGCGGTCAGCGCACGTACCCAGCGAGCGATCGTGACAGCGACCGCAACGCAGATGATCGCGTGAACTGCAAGGCTCACGGGGAGCGGCCCGCCCAGCCAGATCATCGGACCGAGCGAATGTCCCCAAACCGCGTACTGCTCGGCGGTTTCCATTGCATACAGCGTGAGGATTTGCACGCCGAAGATTGCCGGAAGCAGCCGCCAGACGCCCGAGCCGAGCGCGTGCCCGGCCTGATGCCAAAGGTCGTGATCCCGGCCGTTACCGTTCGCCAGCGCCGCTCGCGCCTTCAACACGAAGTGCACGGCAAGCAGCAGAACCCCAACCAGCAGCACCGGTGCGACGTCGAGATTGCTGTGGTCCGTAAAGACGCCGGGGCCGAACCAGCCGGCATTCGAAGCGGACTCGACGAGAGGATCCGCTATCGCGGCCGCGATGACGGCGATGGCGGTGCAGAAGCCAAACCGGATCGGCCAACTCATCGCGTGGCCTCTTCCGGCGGAGCGCGAAAGGCCCCTTTTACCTTAGAAATCGCTGAACGAAAGCTGACGTTCGGGAGCGGGTCGTTTCGAGATCTTCCGCCGCAGCGGAACCTGCGCCTCGACGTCGGC
>JASHXG010000153.1 GCA_030043675.1 Vulcanimicrobiota bacterium | reverse complement strand
GTCTCACCGGAGGGGAGGCTGGTCGCTTCCCCGTTAGGAGATTCGAGCGGCGGCGGAAGCGGCTGCTGCCGCCAGATCGGGATGTTCGGGTTGGGCGTCGGGGTCGGGGAGGGCGTGGGCTTGGGCTTGGGCGTCGGCGCGAGCGTCGGCAAGGGCTCCGGAGGGACGCGCGGGTCGGGAAAGCGAGGGTCGCCCGCCGCGGAAATCGTTTGCGATCGCTTCCAATCGGGGCCGTACGCCCCAGCCGACGGGGAGGGTGACGGCGACGCGGCGACCGGTTGAATCGATTGCAGCGTCGACTCGGTCGCTTGTCCGATGACCTTGTCACCCATTCGCTCGCCGATCGTGATCGCAATCAAGAGCACCGCGGAGCCGATCAGCAGGATGACGGTCGGGAATCGCGTCGACGGATCGCGCATCTTCGGCGGCTACACTCGCGCCAATGGAGGAACGACGTCGAGCTTCGTGGCGCGCGCGCGCCGATCGCTCGGCTTGCCGATCAGGTGCAGCTCGCGCAGCTCGCCCGGTGCCATGTCGACGCGGGCCGTCTGTCCGCGGAACTCGACCAGCACGTTGCGCGCCTTGTCGAGATGATTTCCAAGAAAGATCCGCACCGCGTCGGCTTCGTCTTCGAAGGCGATGGCGCCGACTTCGACGGGCGAGGTCGTCACCTCGTCGCTGACGTCGCGACCGGCGTAGATGCAGGTGAAGGGATCTTCAGCCGAGAGCTCCGCCATGTCTCCGTAGATCGTGTTGTTGCGCAAGTCGATCATGTACGTGCAGCGCCGGCCGCCCCAATGCACGCGGGCCGCCGCCACCCATTGCCATCCCTTTGGATGCAAGGGCGCCAAGTGGGGACGGCCGCTGGTGCGATAGCCGTCGAGACCTCCGACGGTTTCCGCAACCGCCCAGAGGTACTTCGCGCCGGTCCACGGCGAGAGATACATCCCGCGATTGCTCAGCGAGCCGCCGTCGAACCACTCCGCGAACTCACCCGGCACCGTGTTGCGGGCGCTGCCGCCCTCCATTGCCGCATAGGTCGCCGTCAGGAAATGCACCGCCTCCTCGATCATGCCGTTGCGCGCCAGCGCCACCGTGTACCACAGCGTGAGATCGGGCCAGACGCCTCCCAGCAGCCCAAAGCCATACGACGGGAAGTACCACGCGTCGGCCGTCGAGATCGTGCGCAGCCCGACCGGCGTCACGAAGTCGGCCTCGTCCAAACGCCGCAGAATCGCTTCGCGCTGCTGCGGATCGGCAATGCCGAAGAGCACCGGAAAAACCTCATCGGCCGTAAAGTTGTCCTGATAGTTGCCGTCCTGATCGTAGTTGAGCACGAACGCTCCGGTGTCGTCGTTATAGAGATAATCCATCATCGCTTCGCGCATCCGCTGCGCTTCGGGGCTGTATTTTTCCCAGTGGTCGTGATCGCCGACGACGGCGCAGAGCATCGCGGCCGCTTCGAGCGCAAAGACGCTCTCGGCATTGATCTCGGTCACCGCTCCGTCGAGCGTGTAGTACGGAATAATGTTACGCCAAGAGGATATTCCATGCATGTCTACGCCTTTGGCACGACAGTAGATCAGCCCACGGTCGTCCCGCTGAGAGAGCATGTAGTCGGCCAGCTTCACGACGAGGCCAATGTGCTCGCGGACCCATGCGTCGTCCAGCGTCGCGTTGTAGTGGTGCAGCATGGCGATCAGGTGCAGCGGGGTATCGTCGTTGACGTTGAGGTCATAGTCGGTCCGATACCCGCTTACGCCGCGTACGTATTCGACCATCAGGCCGCTCTCTTCGACCGCTTGATTGAAAACCTGCAGCGCGTTGCGGCTAAATTCGGGCCAGAAATAGTCGAAGCCGTGAACGAACCACGACGTGTCGCGTGAGACGAGAATGTCCGACGGCGGGGAGTTCGTCGCTCCCCATCCCTGCGGATACTCCTTGACGATGCGCAGCATGTTGGCTTTCGCCCACACCACGCCGCGACTGATCTCGGGCGAGGGCGTCAGAAAGCGCGCGTCGGCAAGACGGTCGCTAAAGTAGCGCTGCGTGTCGTGCAGCGCGCGCTGATCTTGGAGCAAAGCCTCGAGAACCGGCCGGCTCCGCTCGGTCCCGTCCTTATGATAGACCACCCCCAGACGCAGCGACTCGCGGGCGCCGGGCGCAACCGCAATGCGATATCCGAACGCGCCAAAGATGCGCCGGCTGACGAGCTGCGCCTGATCGGGCGTGACGTCCGCCAAACGCCCGGCGGATTCGTCCGAGGCCAAGGTCGCGTGCCGCATCGATTCCAGCAACACTTGCTCGCGCAGCGAGAGCTCGACGCCGACCGGCTGGCGCGAGCCGCCCCACCAACGCTCGCCGCCCGTTTCGAGATTCTTGGAACAGATGAAGCGCCCGTCGTTCCACGCGCGCACCTCGTGCTCGGCCTCACCGTAAAAGCGCTGACCCACGAGCATCGCCCATGGAAAGACGGCGACTTCGACTTCCTGACCGCCGGGATTATACAGCGTGACGTCAACGACGAACGAAACCGCCCGGTTGAACGCCGGCCCGAACGGAACGTAGAACGCTTCGGTGACGTGAACGCGGTGCTCCAGCGTAAATTCGGAGATCTGCGCGTAGGGAAGAAACGTGAGGTCGCGTTCGATCTGGTGCGGGAAGTAGGTCTGCGCTTGCGACGCGCCTGCGGACGCGCGATCGCTCAAGCGATACGCGATGTGGTGCGTCCCAAAGATGATTTGGTCGGTGTCGGCATCCCACAACCCGCGCACGCCGCCCTTTGCGGTCGATTGCGCGTAGGCCTTGAAGTTACCGAGCAGCAGCCCGTAGGGCGCCTGCGATTCGTTTAGGACGTACGCGCAAAACTCATTTCGCTGCGCGTCGTAACTCGACTCCATTGCTTTTAGTACTCATAATCTCTTTGCGGCGCCGAGCGCGAAGGCGCCTTCTCGGAGCGCGGCAAAAGGTCTAGACCCTTGATGAAAACGACCCTCTGGGCTCCGGCGAAGATCAACTTGACGCTCGAGGTTCTGGCGCGCCGGGAAGACGGCTATCACGGCGTCCGCTCCGTTATGGTACCGGTCGATCTAGCCGACGAACTAGCGATCAAGCCCGCCGATCGATTCACTTTTGAGTGCAACCGCAGCGAGCTCGCCGGTCCCGAGAACCTCGTCGTCGCGGCGGTGCGTTCGCTGGGAGAACCGCCGGCGGTGCGCATCGAGCTGCGCAAGCGAATTCCGGTACAGGCCGGCCTCGGCGGCGGCTCCAGCGACGCGGCCGCGGTTTTGCGTGCCGCGATGGACGGCGTCTTCGGCGCGCATCCCGGCGTCGACTGGATCGGGGTCGCGCGCAGACTCGGCTCCGACGTTCCGTTTTTTCTCGCCGGCACCGCTGCGTTGGTCGAAGGTACCGGAGAGCGGATTACGCCGGCCGGGTCGCTGCCTCCGTGGCACGCGCTGATCGTCAAGCCGCCGGTCGCGGTCTCGACGGCGGCCGCCTTTGCCGCGCTCGACCGTGCCGCTCGTCCGACTCGCCCGCGCAACGACTCGATCTCGATTGCGGCGCTCACGGCGCTGCAGCGCGCCGACTTTACCGAGGTCGAATCGCTGCTTCAGAACGATTTTCACGATCTCATCGCGACCGCGACGCCCGAAGTCGCGAATGCGTTGAACGCATTGCGCGAAGCGGGTGCCGGCAACGCGCTGCTGGCCGGATCCGGTTCCTGCGTGTTCACGCTCGCGCCCGAGCGCGCGCACGTCGAAGCAATTGCAGCGCGTCTTTCGCTGCCGCAGACGTATCAGCGCTTCGCGACCGCCTTTGCGAAGACGCCGGCGTGGCGAGCGTGAATCCTCTCGATGCGGTCGTCCTGGCGGGTGGCCCGATGGATGCCGTCGCGCGGCAGCAAGCCAACGCGCCGAACAAAGCCTTCGTCGAGATCGCCGGCGTAACGCTGGTGGGCCGCGTGCTGGCAGCGCTGCGCCGTTCGCGCGCA
>JASHXG010000152.1 GCA_030043675.1 Vulcanimicrobiota bacterium | reverse complement strand
CGAGGGAGGCGGCGGTGATGCCCTTGCCAAGCGAACTCACGACGCCCCCGGTGAAGAATATGTACTTCGCCATCCCGGGCTTTTTCAGTTCTCCGGAGCCGGCAGTTCACCCTGGGAGGCGGCTCGCACGTAGCGCGGGAGGCCTGCGTAATCGCGCCCGATCGAGACCGCGAAGCCGGGGAGGGCTGCGCGGACCCCGCGTGCGAGGTCCTCGATGGTCGGGGGAGCCGCTTCGAGCAAGATCAAGGCATGGCGCTCGAGCAGCGCCGGAATTTGCGCCAGCAGGCGGCGATACAACGCGAGGCCGTCCGATCCGCCGTCGACGGCTGCTCTCGGTTCGAACCCGACCGGATCGGGCAATGCCGGCAGATCGGCGGTCGGAACGTAAGGCAGGTTCGCGACGATCGCGTGAAAGCGGCGCTCGTGGACGGGCGTCGTGAGATCGCCCTGGTAGAAGCGGCAGGCCGCGGCGACGCCCAGCCGGCGGGCATTCTCTTCCGCCAGCGCGATCGCCGCGGCGGAGAGATCCGTACCGAACACGACCGCGCCGCTTTCCGCCGCAATCGTACAGGCAATCGCGCCGCAGCCGACGCCGACGTCGAGCACGATCGCACCGGCGTCGAGATACGCGATCGCCTCTTCGACCAGATGCTCGCTTTCCGGCCGCGGGATCAAGACATTCGGGTCAACGATGAACTCACGCCCATAGAAACCGGCGCGACCCAGAATGTACGCGACCGGTTCGCCGGAGCTTCGCCGGCGGCAGAGCCGTTCGAAGTTCTCGCGCTGTTCTGCCGGCAGCGGCGCGTCGGCGTGAGCGATGAGCCACTCGCGCTCGCGACCCAATACGTGCGCGAGCAGGATTTGGGCGTCGGCGCGCGCGGACTCGGTTGCCGGCGCGAGCGATTCGATCCCTCCGCGGAGAGCTTCAGCGAGCGTCGTCATCCAACCGGTTCGCCGGCGAGCTGACGGGCGCGTTCGTCGGCGAGCAGCTCCTCCACGATTTGACCGAGATTGCCGTCCATGATCGCGCGAATGTTTCCGAAGCTGCGCCCAATCCGGTGATCGGTCACGCGGTCCTGCGGAAAGTTATAGGTGCGAATCTTCTCCGAGCGATCGCCGGTGCCGACCTGCGAACGTCGCATCGAGCCGACGGCCTCCTCCTGCTCGCGGCGCTTGCGGTCGTAGAGCGTCGCGCGGAGCATCTGAAGCGCCTTTTCCCGGTTCTGCTGCTGCGAGCGTTCCTGCTGCGAAGCGACCACGATGCCGGTCGGCACATGCGTGATTCGGACGGCGGACTCGGTCTTGTTGACGTACTGCCCGCCCGCACCCGACGCTTTGTACGTGTCGATCGCCAAGTCGGCCGGTTTGATCTCGATCTCGACGTCTTCGGAGACCTGCGGCAGCACCGCGACCGTCGCCGTGCTGGTGTGTACGCGGCCTTGCGCCTCGGTAGCCGGCACCCGCTGCACGCGGTGCACGCCCGACTCGTGCTTCAATCTGCGATATGCTTGGCTGCCTTTGACCGCAAAAACGATCTCCTTGTACCCACCGGCATCGCTGGAGCTCTCCGCTACGAGTTCGACCTTCATCCCCGTAGCCTCGGCAAAGCGCATGTACATCCGCGCCAGATCTCCGGCAAAGATCGCCGCCTCATCGCCGCCTGCGCCGGCACGGATCTCGACGAAGACGTCCCGGTCATCGTTCGGATCGCGCGGAAGCATCAGCTGCGAGAGCTCGCCCTCGAGCGCCGCGGTCCGATCGCGCAGCCGATCGTTCTCTTCTTCCGCCAGCTCGCGCAGCTCGCCGTCGCCGGATCGCGCCAGGACTTCATTGGCGGCGATCTCGTCGCGGATCTGCCGAAGCTCCCGATACGCGCGAACCGGCGGCTCGAGAAGAGCGCGCTCTTTGACCAATGCCGTGTAGCGGGCTTGATCGAAGCCGCCGCCCGCATTGGCGAGCTCGGCTTCGGTTTCGTCGAACCTTCGCGCCATCGTATCGAGGCGCGCAATCAACGCGTCGTTCAGAGTTGTGCGGCGGCTTTTTTCGCCTCTCGGGCGGCTTTACGGGCCGCGGCCTCTTCCTGCTTCTTGCGCGCCGTCGCCGAGCGCTGGTTGAACTTATCGACGCGTCCGGCCGTATCGACCAGCTTCTGCTGGCCGGTGAAAAGCGGGTGGCAAGCCGCGCAGATTTCAACCGCGATTTCGGGCAGGGTCGAGCCGGTCACGAACGTGTTCCCGCAGGCGCAGTGCACGCGTGCCTCGGGATACCACTTAGGATGGATCTTGGTCTTCACAGCTTCCGCATTATAGCAGACCGCGCAAGGCGCACCTATTTGGCACCGGCTCCCTTGACGATCGCATCGACCAAGTGACCGCCGAAGGGCACGCCTAGGCCGGTCACCATGTCGTACCCGGGCCCCGCGCAATAGCCGACCGGCGTTGGGAGCGGCTTGGGCGTGTGACCGGGGCTCGGTTCGGGTGTCGGGGCGGGGACCGCTTGGTTGCAGCCGTAGATGACGTCGTAGAACGTGTGCTTGTAGTCCAGAAACTTCGTGCCATCGAAGATCGCGTAGTAGACGGGAGCGGCGTTCCCCAGACGATAGGGCTTGGAGCCGCCGGCCGTTGCGCAGGCCGCCGAACGCGAACAGGCCTCCAGCACGAGCGCCCACTCGGCGTTCGCCTGCGGAGCCGAGACGCTGGTGCCCCCGTCGGCGAAGACCTCGCGGTCGTGCCCGAAGGCCGCGTAGATGATCTGTGAGGGGCCGGTGTTCGGGTCGGCGTCGAGCGACATGTCGGGAAGTTCCCGCATCCGTACTTTCAGACTCGACTTCTGCCAGGCCGGGGCCTCGAAGACGCGCGAGATGCCACCGCCCGATCCGACGTTGTTTTCGAACTCGCCGTTACCCCCGCCGGTCTCGTTGTCGGCCCAGGCGGTAATCTGACCGTCGAGTTGGCCGCCATCGGTCAGCGGCACGTTGACGCCGCCGACGGCGGTGACGTTCGGGTCGCTGGCCGGATAGCTGACGCAGGCGATCCCGAGCGGCTGGCCGGTGAACGGATTGAAACACTCCCAGGCACCGTCGTCGCCCGACGAAACGAAGACCGCGATCCCCTCCGCCGCCAGCGACGCGAACTCGATCTGCCCGACGCCCGGCTTGGCGGGATTCTTCGAGATGTAATCCGTCGCAACCGCGTCGTTCTCGGGCTCCCCCCAACTGAGCGAAAGCGAGTCGGCGCGGTTGTCGGCGATCGACTGCTGCAGCGAGTCATCGGCGAGCTCGATGCCCATCAGCGGATAATGCTCGGCACCCTTCGGACAGCTGCCGTCTTTGTTGTTCTTGACGATGTCGCCGGTATGGACATTTACGCATATCAAAGGGTTGTACGCGTTGTAAAAGAGCACGTTCGCCTCCGGCGCGAGGCTCGCAACTTGCTCGGTGTCGAGTTGAGCCTCGATATCCTCCGGATTGCAGGTATTGAAGTCGGGCGGCGTCGGGAAGGGCGGCAGGTTGCACGGCTTGGTGATCGGCGGCGGCGAGGTTAGACCGGCTGGGTACGGATCGACCTTGCCCGTTCCGCTATGACCGTTGGTCTTGCTGGGCGGCTGAGGCGACGCGAAGACTTGAGTGATCGTCGCGATGTGGCGATGCCACATCGCGCCGTACGCGGGCACGTCGGCGGGTGAGATCGCCCACGTCCCGTTGATGCCCGGGCTGATGCCCTTGCCCGTATAGCCGGCCCCGTAGGCGCCTGAATAGTCGAAGCCGCTGGCGAGCTGCTGCGGTGAGTAGCCGGCAAAATGCGAGTAGACGCCGCGGACGTAGTAGCGGTGCGCCGGATCGTAGGTCGAGAGGTGCAGCACCGAGTCGACCGGCAG
>JASHXG010000151.1 GCA_030043675.1 Vulcanimicrobiota bacterium | reverse complement strand
TAGGCAACGTCGCGCGCGAAGTCGTCGCATCTCAGCCGCAGGCCCGTGACCGCAAGATCGAGGATGTCGCTAAAACGCAGCTCCTCTTCGGCTGCAGCGTCGATCTGCGAACCGTAGTATTGCCGGAACTCGCGCGGCGAAAGCAGCAGCACCAACCGCAGCAACGCGCGCATCATGTGAACGCGCTCGCGGGAAGGAGACGGCGGTCCATCGCGATGCGCACGGCATCGGCCAGCCGCGCCGCCTCGGCTCGTGCGACTCGGCGTCCCCAGGGTGTCAGGCGGTAGTATCGCCGTCGCGGGTCGTCGGAATCGATGCGATCGACTTCGACGATCCACCCATCAACCGCCATCTGCTTGATCAGGCGATAGAGCGTGCCCGGCCCGAGCTTGACGGATCCGTTCGTCGCTTCCTCTACTTCCTTGGTGATGCTGTAGCCGTGGCGCTCTTCCGCCGCAAGCGCCAGCAAGATATAGAACGCGCTCGGACTGAGCGGCAGAAATGCGCTCGGATCACTCGCTGACTCCATCCACGTCACCCCCTGAGGCTATATCCATAATAGATATATCAAAGATGGATGATTCGTCAAGGGGGCTCACGAAGGTAGGAGGCCGTTATGGCGTCCAGTCTTCCGACGACGATGAAGGCCGCCGTGCTCGATAAGGCTGGGCCGCCGGAGGCGTTCCAACTCAAGTCGGTACCGGTGCCGCCGCTCACGCGTGGTCACGTCGTCATTGCGCTCGACTACGCCAGCGTCGGCATTTGGGACGTAAAGCAGCGAACCGGCGAATGGGGAGTGGTAAAGCCTGGTACGATTTTGGGTGCGGACGGGAGCGGCATCGTCGTCGCGGTCGCTCCGAACGTCACGCGCTTACGCGTAGGCGAGCGGGTGTACTCCTACAGTTACGAGAGCGGCTTCTACGCAGAATACATCAGCGTGGCCGCCGATCGGGTCGAGCGTGTCCCCGATCAATTGAATCAACAGATCGCGGGTGCGATGCCGTGTGTCGCGCTAACGGCCCATTCAGGAGTGCAGGCCCTCAAGATGACGCCCGGTCAAACGTTGCTGGTCTTCGGCGCAACCGGGGGCGTCGGATCGTTTGCCGTGTGGCTCGCGGCGCACGAGAGCGACGTAAAGGTGATTGGAACTGCACGGGCCGACGCCTTCGACTATCTTCGCGCCCTCGGCGGCGAGCCTGCGACCGATTCGTCTGAGGGTTTCGATGCGGTCCTCGCCACCGCTAACGGCGAAACGCTTCCTCCACTAGTATCGCGCGCGAAGACGCGCGCGGCGGTCGCGTACCCGAACGGCGTCGAACCCGAACCGAAGTTCGACGGGCATCCGTCGGTGCCATTCGACGGAAAAATGACACGTGGCGCTTTCGAAAGCTTGAACAAAGCGATCGGCGACCGAACGATTCCGCTGCGCGTGGAGGAGTTCCCATTCGACGATATCGTCGATGCTCATCGGCGCATCGATCGAGGACATGTCGAGGGGAAGATCGTCTTACGCATTCGATGATGGCGTTCGCTTCGAAAGCATGTACGCCGCGCCGGCCAGGGCTCCGGGAACCGACAGATATCGCATCCATGCGTGGTCGAACACCCGAACGTTCAGCACCGAGTCGGCGGAGATCGCCCCGGGACCGCCGAGCGCCAAGAGTAAGGCGATCGCCGCAAACAGCGCCTCCTCTTCGTGCTGGTCGAGGTCAAAGTGTTTTGCCCGGGCCGTTGTGGCCACCGCGGCAACCACCATGTCGGCGAGTAGCATCATCGGTCCGACCGGACCGAAACCACCGAGCGCAATGAGCGTGCCGGAGACTACTTCGACGAGACCGGCTCGTCTGACGTACGTGCGGGCCGGACGAAACTCCAGGCTTTCAAATTCCTTCGCGAACGTTCCATCGACGTCGCGCAGCTTCGGCAAGCCGTACTTCATAATGTAGCCGCCCGCGACGACGCGCAGAATGAATAACCCCAAATCGTTCACGATCTTAAGCCCCTACTCTCCGGGCAACGTGATAACAATGCGACGGTCACTTTCGAGCGATGCGTTCCAAGCTTCGGCGATCGACGCGAGCGGGTAGCTCTGCGTTGGTACTTGGATCCTGCCCTCGGCGATGAGTTGGATGTAGGCAGGCACTTGGGCCAGAACGTCGGCAATCGACGCGGACCCCGCGCCGCTGCCTGAGATGCGAATCCGACGGCTGCGAAGCAATGACGCCGGAAGGGAGGCCTCCGGACCGGCCATCGCGCCAATCTGTACGTAGGCGATGTTCGCGCGGTCTTCTTCGAGACCACGACGCGCCAGCGCCGTGAAGGTCGTCTCGGCGGGAGCGCCCCAGAGAAAGTCGAGCACGACGCTCGGCGTCGTCCCTGCAAGCGCGCCGAGGATCGCCGCCGCGTCGGCGTTCTGATCCGCTTTTATGGCAACGACGTGCGCGCCAAGGTTCGCAGCGCGCTCGAGGCCGGCGAGGCTGCGTCCCACACCAACGACGCGCGTGGCGCCGAGTACGTTCGCGTTTTGCACGGCAAGCGTTCCCGCCACTCCGGTCACACCCAGGATCAGCACCGTGCCAAGCGCACCGACCTCGCCCGCACGGGCGCTTAGCGGTAACCACGAAGCCATTCCAGGATTCACGCCGGCGGCAACCTTGACGGGGTCGGAATCCGGAGGTAACGCAAAGCGCATCGCGCTCGGAACGGCCATGCGCTCCGCAAGCGTGCCATACGGCGGCCGAATGAACCCGGTATAGACCAAAGCGCCCGCGGAGGTCCGGGCAACGGCATCGACTCCGGGTATGAGCGGCCACGCACCCGTGCTTCCGTAATGGCTGCCTGCCGCGAGCGAACGAACGACGGGGTGGATGGCCGCCGCGACGAGCTCGACCAGCTCCTGCCCCTCGTCGACGACCGGTTCGGCAAAATCGCCGTACTCGGGAGTCGCGCTCGCCGATTTCAGGATTGCGGCCTTCATACGCGATAGTGTAAGTGGATCACCCCGGTGTCGAAACGGCGCGTCTCAAGGAGCTCGAAAGTCCGTCGTAAGCCGGCGCGGAAGGCCGGCTTTCCGGCGCCGACGACTACCGGGTTGACAAAGAGCCGGCATTCGTCGACGAGATCGGCTTGGAGCGCGAGCCCCGCCAGCTCGGCGCCGCCGATGTCGATGTCATGCTCCGATTCGCGCTTGAGCTTCCGAATAGCCTCGAGGTCGAATTCCCGCTCGACACGCGTGTTGTGCGTGGTAGCGTCCGTCAGCGTTCGTGAGAAGACGATCTTCTCGGCTTTCTGCCAGACCCGTGCGAAGTCGCGGTGTTCGGGCGGATAGTTCTCCACGGGCGCATCCCAGTACGCCATCGTCTCATAGAGTCGCCGCCCATAGAGATAAGTCCCGATCGGCCGCAACAACTCAGTGATGAACTCGAATACTTGAACGGGATTGACCCAATCGAAGACGCCGGTTTCGTCTTCCACGTAACCATCGAGCGACGTATTGGTAATATAGATCAACTTCGACATATACCGACCGACTTCCAAAAAAAGCGACTAGTCGCCTTCAACGCGCAGCAGACGATCTAACCGGCTCAGACTGCTCGGGACTGGACGGAAGGGGCCGGGACGATCGTTGCACCACAAGAAGCACGGTATCGTCGCTGGGTCTCTCGGAGCCCATCACGCACCGTTGAATGTACGCAGCGGGATGATCGGCGATCGTGCCGTTCGCCAATCGCGTGACTGCCTGAAGCACGGCTCGTTCGGCGCGTTCGACGTTGCGCTTGAACTCGGTGAGCCCATCGGTGTAGAAGAGAACGACTGCACCGGGCCCTAGCAGTGCGGTATGCGTCTGCAACGCGATCGGCATGCCGACGCCTAACGGGATGCCTCCATAGGGCAGAGAGCGTGCGACAAAATTGGGAGCAGCGATAATCGGTGGCGGGTGTCCGGCGCTGGCATAGCCGATCGTTGAGAGATCCCGGTCAATGATGGCAACCAGTGCCGTGGCGCCAGTGTCGTGACGCGATTGCAACGTCCGGTCAACCCGTTCCAGAATCTCCGCCGGCTCACCGCCCTTGAACGCCTCGGCAAAGATGCTGCCGCGAATGCGCGCGGCCGCGACCGCGGCGTCGAGCCCGTGGCCGGTAACGTCACCGATCGAAAAGCCGATCCGTCCGTCGGGCAAATCGAAAGCGTCGTACCAGTCACCGCCGATGAGCGCCTCGCGTTCGGCTGCGATATAGAGCGCGTCGCACTGCATGCCTAAACGCTCGGGAAGACGTTCGGGAAGGAAAGCCGACTGCAAGGTCTCTGCCGACCGCTTCGTTTCCTTCAAGAGCGTTTGGAGTTCATAGCGCGCCGCGCGTCCTTCCGCCGTGGCCGCACCCATGACCAAACCCGTTATCGCCAGAATCGACATCCAGCTGTCGAGTTGTACCAGCCGTGAGTCGAGCGAACCTGAATGCCACGGCCCCAAGCCGTGCATCGTCGCCCAGATCGCAAGACCGCCGATGGCCGCAATCGCCGTCGCCGTTTCGCGTTGCCGAAATCGAAGGGCCGTCCAGATGA
>JASHXG010000150.1 GCA_030043675.1 Vulcanimicrobiota bacterium | reverse complement strand
TGGGCATCGTGCCGCTGGGGGTCTACTCGGAGGCCGACGCGCAGGCGTATCACCTGGAGTTCGTCGACGAGGCGCGCTGCATCGGTCCGGCGCCCGCGCCGCAATCCTATCTCAACCCCGACGCGATCCTGGCCGCAGCCGCAGCGATGAATGCCGATGCACTTCACCCCGGCTACGGTTTTCTCTCGGAGCGCGCGTCGTTTGCGCAGGCGGTCGGCGACGCCGGCCTGATCTTCGTCGGTCCGACGCCCGAAGCGATGGCGGCGATGGGGAGCAAGATCGAGGCCAAGCGGCGCGTGCGGGCATTCGGCGTCCCGACCGTGCCTGGGTACGATGGCGACGATCAGTCGCTCGCGATCCTGCGATCGCAAGCCGAGCGGATCGGCTTTCCGATCCTGATCAAGGCCAGCGCCGGCGGTGGCGGCCGCGGAATGCGCGTCGTCGAGTCGCTCCGCGAGTTCGACGAAGCGCTCGAAGCCGCCAAACGCGAAGCGCGCGCCGCCTTTGGCGACGAAAGCGTCTTGCTCGAGCGCTACCTGCGAGATCCGCGTCATATCGAGTTTCAGATACTCGCCGACGCGCACGGTACGACGATACATCTGGGTGAGCGGGAATGCTCGATTCAGCGACGTCACCAGAAGATCGTCGAGGAAGCGCCGTCGGTTGCCCTCTCGGCGGCGCTGCGCGCCGAAATGGGCGCGGCCGCGGTGCGCGCGGCCGAATCGGTCGATTACGTCAACGCAGGAACCTGCGAGTTCATGCTCGATCGCGAGGAGCGCTATTACTTCCTAGAAATGAATGCGCGCCTGCAAGTAGAGCATCCGGTAACCGAGCTTGTCTACGGCATCGACCTGGTGCACTGGCAGTTGCGCATCGCCGCCGGCGAGCGTCTGACGATCGCGCAACACGACGCGCAACCGCGCGGCTGGGCGATCGAAGGGCGCATCTACGCCGAAGATCCGGCCAACAAGATGCTACCCTCGACCGGAACGATCACGACCTGGGTGCCGCCCGAAGGACCGGGCGTACGGATCGACGCCGGCGTGAGCGCGGGAAGTCACGTAAGCCTCTACTACGACCCGATGCTGGCCAAGCTCATCGTCGGGGCGAGCGACCGTCCCGCGGCGATCGCGCGTTTCGAGCGAGCGCTCGAGGATTTCGCCGTCGACGGCGTACGCAGCAACCTTCCGCTGCTGCTTTGGATCGCGCGCGACTCCGTCTTTCGCGATGGCGAGACGACGACCGGTTTTCTCGCCGAGCGTCTCGATGAGTCGATCTTCGCACCGGCCCCGCCGCCGCGTGAAGCCGTGCTGCTCTGCGCGGCCGCGCTGCTCGCCGATGGTCGCGCACCCTGGCGCATCGCCGGAAGCGGCATCCCGCTTGCGCTGCAGCACGAGTTCGGTCGCGTCGAGCTGATCGCGGACGCGACCGCGGACGCCGCCGTCTGGCGTCTCGAGGGCGCGCAAAGCGGCACCCTGCAGGCGCAACGCCGCGGAAACGTTGTGCACGCGAGCATCGGGGGCGAATCGATTGCCGGCGCGGTCTCATACGAGGGCGCGTTCTTCAACGTTCACTACGGCGGGAGCCGCTACGCATTTACGTTCGCGGCCCCGCCGTCGGAGCAGGGCGCGGGCGCCGCGCGCGGCAGCGCCGGCGACGGACGCGTCATCGCCCCGATGCCCGGCAAGATCGTGAAGGTCGCGGTGCGTCCGGGCGAGGCGATCGAAGAGCACGCGCTCTTAGCCGTCCTCGAGGCGATGAAGATGGAGCACCGGATCGAAGCCTCAATCGACGGGATCGTGAAGAGGGTGCTCGTAAAGGAGGGAGAGATCGTGGCGAGCGGCACTCCGCTGGTCGAGATGGGGTCACAAGATTCATGAGTCTTCCTAAGGCCGTGACCATCTTCGAGATGGGCCCCCGCGATGGGCTCCAGAACGAGTGCGAAATCATCGCGACCGACGACAAGGTTCGCTACATCGATCTGCTCTCGGAGACGGGCCTGCGATGGATCGAAGCGACCTCGTTCGTGAGCCCCCAGGCGATTCCACAGCTGGCCGACGCAGCCGAGGTCTATGCGCGCATTCGCAAGGCGCCGGGCGTGCGTTATCCGGTGCTCGTTCCGAACATGAAGGGATACGAACGAGCGCGCGCAGCCGGCGCCGATGCGATCGCCGTCTTCACCGCGGCCTCCGAAGAGTTCACGCGGCGCAACATCGGCATGACGATCGACCAGTCACTCGAAATCTTCCGCGATGTCGTCGCCGCGGCCAAGCGCGACGGCGTCTGGGCACGCGGTTATATTTCGACCGCCTTCGGTTCGCCGTTCGGCGACGTCGTGACGCCGGCGATGGTCGCGCGACTGGCCTTCGAGCTGATGGAGATGGGCTGCGACGAGCTCTCGATCGGCGACACGATCGGGGTCGCCGTTCCGGGTCAAATCGACGAGCTTATTCCGCTCCTGCTTTGGCGCGTCCCGATCGAGTCCGTGGCGATGCATTTTCACGACACGCGCGGCACGGCGCTGACAAACGTCTACGCCGCGCTGCGTCACGGCATTGCAAAGTTCGACTCGTCGGCGGGAGGTCTCGGCGGCTGTCCCTATGCGCCCGGCGCAACCGGCAACGTCGGCACCGAGGACGTGCTCTACCTGCTCCACCAATCGGGCATCGAGACGGGCGTCGACCTCGCGAAGGTGCGCCGCGCCTCGCGGTTCATCGCCGGCGTCGTCGGCCACGGACTGACGAGCAAAGCCTTCCAAGCCATGGAAGCCGCCGACGCGCGCGCGGCCGTAAGCTGACGCGCGAGAAGTGGAACGCTTCTCCGAGGTCTTTTACAGCTTCGTCACGCTGCTCGCGATGGTCAATCCGCTCGCGGCGGCCGCGGCATTTGCCACGCTGACCGAAGGGCGCACGCCGCAGGAGCAGACGCGCATCGCCATGCGCGCGACCATCTACGCGGCGCTGATCCTGATCGCGTTTGGCTACGCCGGTGAAGCGCTGCTCAAAGCGCTCGGCGTCTCGATGCAGGCCTTTCGCATCGCCGGAGGGCTGCTGCTCTTTCGCGTCGGCGCCAACATGGTCTTCGCCCAACAGACGCAAACCGAAACGGCCGACGCCGCGAAAGCGCACGCGCACCCCGAAGATCCGACGGTCTTTCCGCTGGCAATCCCGATCATCACCGGACCAGGAGCGCTCACGGTCAGCGTGCCGCTGGCCGCCGATCAGCTCTTCGTGCCCATCGCAGCCGTTGTCTTCGCGGTCACCCTCGTTTTCATGCTCGGCGCCGAGAAAATTACGCTCTGGTTCGGGCGAACCGGCGTCGACGCGGCCTCGCGGGTCGTCGGCATCATCATTACCGCGATCGCGGCGCAGCTGGTCATCACCGGCGTAACGGAACTGCTGCACCCCATTTTGCACAACTGAACGGTCAAGGAGGCTAGTAACGAAATGATCGTGCGCGCCGGCATCCTCTACGACGGAACGTTGGAACCTCCCAAGCAAAATGTCGACGTCGTGATCGACGATGGGCGCGTCAAGGAGATTCGTGCCGCGGGAGGCGAGTGCGACCGTCAGGCAGCGTGCGTGACGCCCGGACTGGTCAACGCGCACGCGCACCTCGAGGGCAGCGGCGAACCCGACATGATGGCGATGATCGAAACGACCACGCCGAACCAGCGCCTCTTGCGGGCCGTCGAAAACGCGCGCAAGTCGGTAAAGGCCGGGATTACGACCATCCGCGACGTCGGCAGCTCGAATGCGATCGCGCAAGACGTCCGCGACGCGATCGAGGAGGGACGCGTCCCGGGCCCGCGGATGCGCGCAGCCGGGAACGTGCTCTGCATGACCGGCGGTCACGGTTGGCCGATCGGGCGCGCCGTCGACTCACCCTGGGAGGCGCGCAAGGCCGTGCGCGAGCAGATGAAAGCCGGCGCCGACTGCATCAAGCTGATCGCCACCGGCGGCGTGATGACCAAAGGCGCGGTTCCCGGCAACGCGCAGCTGCAGCCCGACGAGCTGGAGGCCGCGATCTTCGAGGCACATCGCCACGGGCTGCGCTGCGCCGCGCACGCGATCGGCACCGAGGGAATCAAGAACGCGCTGCGCGCCGGAATCGATTCGATCGAGCATGGGACGATGCTCGACGACGAAGCGATCGAGCTCTTCAAGCAGCGTAACGTCTATCTCGTACCGACCTTGAGCGCGCCGACCTGCATCCTGGCGCACATCGAGGAAGGCGGCATGCCGAAATACGTCAAGGACAAGGCGCGAAACGTCAACGAGATCATGCTCACCAACATTCGCAAGGCGTACGACGCAGGCGTGCGCATCGCCGGCGGCTCCGATGCCGGCACGCCCTACAATTACCACGAGAACTACGCGATGGAGGTCGAGCTGATGTGGTCGCTGCTCGGCATGACGCCGCAGCAGGCGCTGCACGCTGCGACCGCGGTTGCGGCCGCGCTGATCGGCCTGCATCGCGGTCTCGTCGCGATCGGCGAGCCCGCGGACCTGCTACTGCTCGATCGAGATGCGGGCAAAGACGTGCGGTCGCTGCAAGATCCACAGCTCGTCCTCAAGAGCGGCGTGATTCAGTGAGAAAAATGCGCTATCATTCGTTCATGCGCAATGTTTTGTTCTTAAGCATCTTAATGCTTGCCGTTGCATTCACCGTTG
>JASHXG010000149.1 GCA_030043675.1 Vulcanimicrobiota bacterium | reverse complement strand
GCGATACCTTTTCCGAACGCTTTGTATCGCGCCATGTCGATACTTCGCATCGATGCGAAATGTTCCGGCGCAAAGGCGGGGATCGGCTCGTATGCGACGGGAGGCCCGTCGGATAGGGTATCGCCGATGGCGAAGACGCCGGGGTTCACGAAACCCACGACGTCGCCGGCATAGGCGTCGTCGACGGAGTGGCGATCGTCGGCAAAGAGGCGCATCGCGCGCGAGAGCCGGACCGATTCGCCCGTACGCGCATTCCGTACGGTCATGTCGCGTTCGAAGGCACCCGAGCAAATCCGTACGAAAGCGACGCGGTCCCGGTGGCGCGGATCCATGTTTGCCTGAATTTTGAAAACGAAGCCCGTGAATGCCGTATCTCCCGGGTCGATGCCCGCGCGCGGCGGCGGCGCCGGCGCCATATCCACGAACTCATCGAGGAAGAGCTGTACGCCGAAGTTCGTCACCGCACTTCCGAAGAAGACCGGCGTCGTTGCGCCGCGCAGCATCGCCGCGCGGTCGAAGCGCTCGCCGGCGCCGTCCAGCAGCTCGATGCCGGCCCGAAACTCTTCGTACGCACCATCGCCCGCCAGCGCTTGCAGTTGCGGATCGGAGAGGTCGGCTAGGTTTACGCTCGCGCGCGTCGTGCCGTGGACGGAACGTTCGAAGAGGTGGACGGCTCGCGTGCGGCGGTCGTAGACGCCGCGAAAGTGCTCGCCGCTGCCCAACGGCCAGTTCATCGGATACGCGCCGATGCCGAGCACGCTTTCGAGCTCGTCGAGCAGCTCCAGAGGATTGCGGCTCGGCCGATCGAGCTTGTTCATGAACGTGAAGAGCGGAATACCGCGTTCGCGGCAGATGGCGAACAGCTTTTTGGTTTGCGGCTCGACGCCTTTTGCGGCATCGATCAGCATTACCGCGCTGTCCGCAGCCAACAGCGTCCGATACGTGTCTTCGCCGAAGTCTTGGTGACCCGGCGTGTCGAGCAGGTTGAGAACGTGTCCGCGATAAGGGAATTGCAGCACCGTGGAGGTGATCGAGATGCCCCGCTCGCGTTCGAGTGCCATCCAGTCGCTCGTAGCTTGCCGCTGGCGCTTGCGCGCCGAAACCTGTCCCGCCACCTGGATTGCTCCGCCGTAAAGCAGCAGCTTCTCGGTCAGCGTCGTCTTGCCGGCGTCGGGATGCGAGATGATGGCAAAGGTGCGCCGCTTGCTCACCTCGTCACGAATGGTCGCGCTGGTCGTCTGGCTCGTCATCACTTCACTGGTTGGTAAACGCGCAGCTCCGCCGAATCCGGCGTCTCGCGGATCATCACAAGCAAGTCCGCTGCGCGGTAAAACCGCACATGCGGCGGAATGCGAAGGCGATCGTTCCCGCGTCGCACGTACGCTTCGTCACCGACGATGGAAATCGCACAATTACCATACACCAGCCGCGCCGGCGGCGCAATGGGCACCGCGCCGGGCGGCAGATGCGCGCGAACGTAGCTGCGAGGTCCGGTCGATTCCGACGTTTGTATCAAGCAATCCGGAAGCGCCGAGAGCGCCCAAGGCGCGTCCCCGCGCAAGGGCGCGGCACCCCCCGCGACCGGCACGTTGGCCTCGCCGGGCTTCGGCGAGCCTGCGTAAACCGACGCGATCTTGATGCGGATCAAGTCGCGGTGCACCCATGCCGTGGCGAGAATCGCTCCGCCGACCACGATCGCGGTCGAGAGCGCTAGGTACTTAACCACATCCTCGCGGCGCCAACCGAGTAATCGGCCATGCCGTAGTAGATGTCGAAAACGCCGTCCCCGAGATCGGGGCGCGGGTCCAATCCGGTCGGAAAGACGACGTTGTCGACCACGCCGCGTAGCTCGTGTTCCGATTCGGGCGTCAAAATCGGTTCGGGCGACCGGTACAGGATGCGATCGGGCCGTTCGAGATCGTGGATTACGATGCCACCGCTGTACCGCACCGACGGTTTGCGGACCGTACCTACCGAATCGACGCCGTGGAAAACCGACATCCAGGCCGGAGCGCCGTTGTAGTTAAAGCGCACCGGCGGCGTTCCTGCACCCACCTTGATCGATCCCCACTGCGCGCTCGGCGAAAGCACTTGAACGCTGTCGTCAACCTTGCAGAGATTCGCGCGATCCTTGAGAACGGCATCCAGAGGCACGTATGCGATGCGGATCGATTCGCGATCCTCGAACGGCATGCGTTCGATCATCGGAACGGCGGCTCTGCCGTCGACGGCGGAGAGATGGAGCATCGGGCGATGATAGAAGGCCAAGCTGCGCTCGCCGGTCGGCGAAAGCACCGGCTCGGGGAAAAAGGCCGCGTCCTTGTCGTCGCCGACCACGTTCGCCGTTCCGCCGAACGCCACCAAACCCAGGCGTTCCCAGTGATAGGCATCTGCCGAAACGGCGATCGCGATGCGCGGGCCGTCGGGACCGAACGCGGTGTATGCCATCACGTACGACGTAAGCTCTTTAATATAGGTCACACGCGGATCCTCGCAGCCGTATCCGGGCCGCGGGCGAAGTTCGTACGGGGCTTGGGGCTCGAGCGCAAAGCCAAGGCGCTCGACGGCAAAGCCACGTTCGAGCGCCCGCGTTCGAACGGTGCCGATCCGCGAAATATTCCCCTCGGCAACGCAACGCGGATAGAGCAGCAGCTCGCCGCCGGGAGCGCGTGTTGATGCGGGATTCAAGATGCCGCCGGCCTCGGTCGGATTGCCGTCGGGCTCGAGCACCGGCCCGAGCCGTTCGACGCGCACCTCGAGTCCGGGGGTCTGCGGCTGTTGACGGGGAGAGAGCATGGCGTTTTACGGTAGCACGGTATCGGCGATCGGTTCGTCGCTGGGCGTGACGACCTCGACGTGGGCGCCGCGCCGATAGACGCTGTTGGGGACGATCCAAAGCGTGTACGTGCGATATTCATCCGACGGCTCGCCGCCGTCGGCCGGCTCTTGCTCGAATGCAACGATGCGCACGCGCTGCTTGTTGGCTCGGATCGACTCGACGATCTGCTTGTACCCCGTGCGGTTGTGCGGTCCCATGAGCAGGACGGCGCCGAACTCACTCTTAAAATGGACTGGTGC
>JASHXG010000148.1 GCA_030043675.1 Vulcanimicrobiota bacterium | reverse complement strand
CTTGGCCTGGTGCTTGCAAAGATCGCGCACATGCCGCTGGACGACGCGCTGCACCGCTACGTCTTGGCGCCGATGGGCCTCACGCAGACGACTGCCTCGTCGACGCCGGAGATTCCACAGCCGGTCTTGCACTCGTTCACGTCGGAACGGCGCGAAGTGCTCGGCATCAAGCCGGCGGTCCCATTCTTCGAAGAGGGTACCTACTGGAACCCGTCGTGGACGACGGTCGAAGGGGCCGTGCAGACGACCGATATCTCCGATCTGAACACCTCGATCGAAGCCGTCGCGTCGGGGAAGCTGTTGTCTAAGACATCGTCGGCCGCGCAGATCAAGCCGAGCCTGGTCGGATTCGGGCACACCCAAAAAGGCTGTGCCGCGTGCCGCCCCAACAGCGCAGCCTTCAACTACGGACTCGGCGTGATTATCGCGGGGTCGTGGATTACGCAAACGCTCGGATTCGCCGGCGCCTCGGGCGCCGTCGGTACTCTGCCGAGCGCGAAACTCACGATCGCGATCGAAGCGACCAATGGGCCGGGCGCATATGATGCGCACGGCAATGCCGGACTCGGAGCCACGGCCGTATTTCGCTCGCTTGCGAATGCGCTCGCTCCCGGCAGCCTTCCCCCGGCGCCGTTCTGACGTTTAAGAGGCACTTTCGGTGGGTTGCAGCGAGCCGTACGTGGCCTCGTAATACGTATCGCGGAGATTTCCGAGCTGCATGTCGCGAGGAATCGATTTGCCGTCACCGCGATAGATCGTGATTCCTTTCACGAGCAATCGATAGGCATCGAGACGAGCATTCTTCCAATCCGAGACTTTCCAGCGCTGCGGCGCCATAACGGGGTAGTCGTAAGGCGGCAACGCAGAGCGTTTTCCGTCGAAGAGCTCGAGTTCGACGCGAAACCCTTCGCGAGCCAGGATTGCGCTTTCAACCTGAGCTTTTGTCGCCACTGCCTTCACTCCGTTTTTCTCGCGAGGCGCGGTATTCGCGCGAGCCAGAACTCGATACCGTTGAGCGTAATGCGATCGCGGCGCCGGCTGACTTTCGGCGAAAACATCGCCCCGTCGTCTTGATAATAGAGCAGCATCCAAGCGATGAGGAAGGCCCGGTCTTTGGCGCTGAGGTGCTTGATCGCAACCTTCACGGCGGTGACGTCGCGAGTCGGGTCGTCCGGACGCTCGTACTGTGGCGGCCTCGCCATAGGTCGAACAACCGCACGATGCAGCACCAAGATTCGCGGCACTTCGGGTCAAGGTCGGGAACGCCGGAGCAAGCGAGAAAGGGGTAGGTCGTCCTTTTTTAAGGAATCTGCGCGCGGGTCCGGGACGTTTAACGAGAGGGGTGCACGCAAGACAGTGCAGCGAAGGTTGCGACAATGGAAGACGCAAATCGGCTCATGGAGCGCGTGCGCGCACGCGACGCCGATGCGTTCGAAGTTCTCTACGATGAGTACCATCGACTCGTCTACGGCCTGGCATTTCGAATGCTGTCCGATCAGGGATCGGCCGAAGATCTGACGCAGGCCGTATTCTTGAAGATTTGGAGCGCACCGGAGGCATTCCGAGGCGGAAACTTTGCGGCGTGGATCGTTCGCGTCACCCGCAACCGCGCCTTGGACATGCTGCGCAGCCGGGCATCCCACCCTGAGGCCGAGCTGCCCGACGCGATGCCCGCCGATGATGCGCTCGAAGATATCGCGTTGGCGCATCTCAATGCCGAGCGCGTTCGCGGCGCAATGGCGCAGCTGCCGCCGGAGCAACGCCAGCCGATCGAGCTGGGCTTCTTTGGGGGCATTACGCAGGAAGAGATCGCGCGCCGAACGGGGGTACCGCTCGGAACGGTCAAAACGCGCACGCGAACCGGATTGCGCAAGCTGCGCAACGCTCTCGTAGGGTCGGTAAGCGTATGATGTCGCACGACGAGCTGCTCGATAGCGTCGCCGCCTATGCCCTGGGCACGCTGCCGCCGAACGAGGCGGAGGCCGTTGCCGAACATCTTCGAGCCTGCGAGGAGTGCCGCGAGGAGTACCGGCTGTTGCGTCCGGCCGTGACGGCGGTCGCATACGCGGCCGAGGCTCCGGCGGACGCGCGCTCGAGCGGAGTTGCCCCAAGCCCGCTGCTCAAGGCTCGCGTGATGAAGCAGGTTCGGGGAGAGGCGCAGCGGCGACCGCGACCGCGCGGCTGGACGGTCTCGGCGCTCCTTGCAGCCTGCCTCGCGCTCGCGCTTGTCGGCTACTCGCTGATCCGGCAAGTGAGCTACGATCGAACGCGGACCGCCGTGCAAAGGCAGACGATCGCCGATCTCGCGGCTGCCGACTCGCAGCGCTACCGCTTTTCGGGCGGTGCCGTGGTGACGCACGGCGATCGTCTCTACATTGTATTGCGAAATCTCCCAACGCCGCCGAGCGGAAAGATCTATCAAGCCTGGACGCTTGCGAAGGGCGAGAAAAAAGTCGCGCCCTCGGTGACGTTCGCGCCGGCCGGCAGCACCACGATCGTTCGGCTGCCTGAGGCGGCGACGACGGTGGCGGCCGTTGCGGTGAGCGTCGAGCCGGAAGGCGGTTCGAAAGCGCCGACCAGCAAGCCGATCGCCGTCGTCAACATCTGATCGCCTAACCGCGGCAGTGCACGCAATCCAAAACCTCGATCCGTCCGTTCTTCTGAGAGTTCACGCTTCTCGCGAAGAGCTTCGAGCTCGAGAAAGGAATGTATGCACACGCTTCGTTTTAGCGCCATTTTTGCGGCTGCCCTAGCGTTCATGGGCACAGGCATTGCTTCCGCCACGCTGCTCCAGAATGTTCAGGATCAACCCACACGGTTCTCGGGACCGTGCTGCGTCTACACGGGCGCCCCTCAACTCACGTTGACCCTGTCGATGATCGAGGCCGGCGGCGGCCCCGACAACTTCCACACCGTCTCCCTGCTCAAAGTGCTTACGGGTAAGCTCTTTGACGCGGAGGTCACCAAGCTGACCAAACAGTACGGCAAAGATAACGTCGCCCAATTCCTCAAGACCTTCGACTTCGTGGTCGACGACTCGCTCAGGATCGTAACCGAGAAAAAGGTTGCGCTTCCTGCGCAGCCGATTCCCGATCCAACGAACGGTCCGGCGCTCGCACGCGGGTTATGGGCGGCAGGCCAGACCGGCCAAGGCTACGTCATCGAGGTCATGCTCGATCGTCTGGTTTCGAATCCGATCCACATGCAAGTCATGACCGACATCGACGCAAAGTACGGCCTTACGGCGGACGCCTACTATCACACGATCCTCGCGACGGCGATGAAGGATCTCGCCGCGGCCTATCACCTAGGGAGCTAGGCGCGCGCGCATCAGCGTAGCCGCCGTTAGTCGCGCTCCGGGTCGAATCATGCCGTCCTCAGCGAGCTGATTCCACCCGGAGTTTGCGCCGGCTCCCGGCGCGTAGCGCGTTCGGCGTAGAGGCAGAGAAGATTGGCCAGCGCCATCTGTTCGGGCGAGCTGCACCGGATTTCGAGCAGCCGCGGCGAGCAGACCAATACGGTCATGCACTGTGCGCGCGAGATCGCGACGTTGAGGCGATTCTTTTCGAACAAGAAGGCCATCTCGCGCGGCATATCTTCGCCGCTCGACGTCGTCATCGAGTAGAAGACGACCGGCGCCTCCTGACCCTGGAACTTGTCGACCGTGCCGACGCGCACGTCGCCCAGACCAATCTCTTTCAGCTTCTCGCCGATCAGCCGGCGCTGCGCATTATAGGGCGCGACGACGAGGAAGTCGTGCTGTGCAAATGGACGCGGAGCGCCGCCGTCGAGCGTGACCGTTCCCTGTACGAGCTGGGCGATCGCGTCGGCAACAACCTCGGCCTCTTCCGGCGACTTGCGCTTACAGCCGCTGTGCGTGACCGCGATGAATCGCAGGCCCGCGCCGGAGAGTCCCGGCGACTCGACGCGATGCGGCCGCGTCGAGTCGTCGGCGTGCAAGCGTCCCTCGTAGACGGCCTCGCTCACGAAGTCGCAGATCTCGGGCTGCATGCGATAGGTGACGTCGAGAAAGATGCCGCGCTCGGGCCGAATCGTCTCGTCGTCGCCAAGCAGATGCTGCAGAATGGAGGACTCGGTTCCCACCGGATGCGAGGCTTGCGAGACCTGCTTGAGCTGCAGCGGATCGCCGAGCAGCACGACGTTGCGCGCAGCCAGCGAGGCGCCAAGCGCGTCGGCCAGCGAAACTTGGCCGGCTTCGTCGATGAAGAGATAGTCGTACGTGCCGGCGAGCCTCTCGTCGCACCAGGCGAAACTGGTTCCCGAGCCCATTTGGCAGCCGACGAGCGCGTCGGCATCGTCGCGGCTCTCGACCAACGCCACATTCAGCTTCGAGGCGAACTGTGAATCCTCGGTCTGTTTGCTGTGCTTGTGACAACCCTCGAAGCCGATGCCGCGATCGTGCGCCAGCTTCTCGACCTTGTGCAGGAGCGCGTGAATGGCGCGGTGGCTGGTGGCTAAAACGCCGACGCGCTTGCCCGCGGCCAGCAGATCGACGATCGCACGCGCGGCCCGGCTGCTCTTGCCCGAACCCGGCGGACCCTGGATGAAGAGATAGCTTGAATCGACCGCGGCGACGCGCTCTGAGACCGAACGGGGATCGACCGTCGCGGGCTGAATTGCGGTGCCCGGCGCGATGCCGCGCAGCCGCGACGGTCGCGACAGCAGGAGATCGTTGGTGGCGGGATGCGCCTCTTCCAGCCGGCCGTCGACGTAGAGCCGCGCCACGTGCGCGATCGCGGCCCGCTGGGCGGTGGTCAGTGGAGGCTTTCCCGGAATGAGGGCATGCAACGATGCGGGCGGGTCGATGTTCCGGCTGAGCTTGATCTGCAGCGTTCGGCTTGTATCGTCGACCGCGATCAGCTCCCCGGCGCCCAGCCTGCGATGCGGGTCGATCGGGTTTCTGTCGAGGTGGTGCTCCTGCGGCGGAAACGCATAGGTGTAGACCAGGTTGCGATCCTTGCTTCCCAGCTTATACGGAGCCACGTCGGTGCGAAGCTCGAGGCCGCCGATTGCCTCGTGATCGCGGTCCTCGAGGTCGTTGGGATTGTCGAGACGCTCGAAGTGCTGCCACCAGAATGGCTTCTCGTCGCGCCGATGGTACGCCAACAGATGACCGAGAAGCCAGCGGCCGCGGACCTCTTCCGCGGCCTGGCGCAGATCATCCGAAGAGTCGATCGGCGCAAGTCCATCCATCAACTGCGCTTCGAGCGCGGTGCGTTCGGGTTCGGGCTCGCGCTCTTTGGCGGAAGGCTCGGGGCGCCAGGCCAGTTCGGCGCCCAGGCGTTCGCCGAGCTCACGGCGGCGCGCCAGCAGCCATTCGCGCAGCTCGTACGTCGAGCGGCAATCGTCGGCATTGTACCGCTCGATGTCCTCGAGCAGCGCGTCATCACGCGACTCGAGCCACGCCTCGAACATGACGATCGAATCATCGCCGCCCAGCGTCTTGGTCGTGCGCGGCAGGTCGTAGAACGCCTCCATCTTCTTGAGCGAGTAGCTCGGCTGCGAGATCCGCAGCCCTTGGCGAACGACGGCGAAAAGATCGACGAACAGCTCGCGACGCAGAAAGGTATCGAGCAACTCGCCACGGGACGCGAATCGCCCCGCCAAGCGTTTCAGTGCCGACGGCTCGTACGGTGCGTAATGGTAGATGTGCATCTGCGGATATTGCGTCAGGCGCTGCGCGAAGAAATCCATGGCGGCCTCGTAGGCCTGCCGCTCGTCTTGCGGATTCTTGGCCCACCAGCGCTCGTAGCGCCCTTCGTCGGGGAGATAGACGCCGAAGAGATACTCGAGGCCTTGCTCCGGGCGATAGAGCGGATCTCCCTCGATATCGAAGAAGACGTCACCGGGCGCGGGCGGCGGCAGCTTATAGAAGCCGTCGCCTTCGACCGCGTCGCGAAAATCGTAAAAGTGCTTTTGGCCTGCGGAGCCATTTGCGAAGGCGCGGCGCTGACGGTGTTGCAGCTGCGCCTGCGCGCGCAGATTCGTGAAAGTCATTTCCGGCATCGCCCTGGGCCGCTGCTCGTCGGTCGCGGCCGCCAACGCTGCGAGCGTGGGAATGCCGGCCGCCTCCAGACGCGCGATCTGATCGCGCCGCATCCAGGCGACGATACTCAGGTGGTCGTCCTGGTCGCGCCGGCGCTCGCAGACCTGCGCCCAGCGGCAGACTTGGCAGTGGTTGCAAACCAGCGGATAGGTGTCGCGCAGCTCGGCGACGCGCTCGAGGAACGAGGCCTTCAGATGCCGGTAATACGCCGCGTAATCGCTGAGCTGAAAGCGCTGCTTGCGTCCGTTGCCCAGCACGATTGCAGCATGCTCGGGCGGCGTGCCGGTGATGCGCGCCACGTGCTCGCTGTAGTTGCAGAGCTGCACCAAGTAGTACGGCTTGGTTTTGAGAGCAAGCTTGGTGTCGACGACTTCGTAGTTCCAGGGGAAACGCGCCGACGGCGTCTCGATCCGCTGCAGGAAGTCCGCGCGCCCCAAGAACGTTCCGTCGAAGAAGGTAGCCTGGTAGATCATCGGGGCGCCGCGCTCCATCGCCTCGAGCGTCATCGCTTCGGCGCGCATCAGGGCCTCGATCGTGTTCTCGGGACGCTCGTCGAACTCGACCAACGCCGAGCCGTGCCGGCGCCGCTGCAGCTCGAGATGGCGCCGCTCGTGCTCCTCGCCTTTAGTAGCGAGCAGCTTCGCCGAGTCGTCCTGCTCCGGACGCGCCAGCTCGCCAAAGGCAACGCGCCGCTCGAGCTCCGTCAGGTGCTCGCACTCCAAAAAATCGTTTAAATCCGAGGCTGAGAAGATCAGCCGACCGTCAATTCGCTGCACGATGGCGCTAGGTTAGTCCATCGCCGTGCCACACGCCTGGCATTCTTTTGTAAGGTTCGCCGACGGGAACGGCGGTGCCGCCCGGCGCATCGGCAGGAGGTGCTGCACGCGCTGCTGCTCGGCGTCTCTCTTTTGACCTACGACGTGCTGATCTCGGCCGGGCACGAAGGCCGCCCCGCGAGCTGCGCTCGCTTTCCGCAGCATCACTGCAACCTCGGTGCCGCCGGCGAGCGGGCGTGGACGCCGATCGTCGCCGATTCGGCGACGGAAATTCTGCGGTCGCACGGCCTCAGCGTCGCGCGGCGCCCAGCCGACTTTTCCGGGACGTACCACGTGAAGGCGGCGGTCTTCATTCACTTCGACGGGTCGACCCGGCCCTGCAGCAGCAGCGCGTCGATCGGCTATCACGGCTCCCGCGATAGTTCCGCTGCAGCCGCGTGGCGCCGGCTCTACGGCCAGTATTGGCCCTATGGTTTCCAGCCCGACAACTTCACCGGCGGACTGCGCGACTATTATGCTTTCGAGCAGGTCGACGCAACCGACGGCAGCCTCGTCCTGGAGCTGGGCGAGATCACGTGCCCCGCGCAGCGAGCCTGGCTCGCTGCGCGCCTTCACTGGGAAGGAGCACTGATAGCATATTTCCTAAGCCTGCGCATCGGCCGAACAGACGTCCCCGACCCCGGGCCGTATCGAATTGAAGGAGAGGCGGTGCCACGGAGGTCTTTGAACGGACAGCGGTGATCCGCGCGCTTTCGCAAGAACGCGCCGACTGCGATGCTGGCGCCTTCGCTCCGATCGTTCGTCCGCGAATCGTCGACAGGATCACCGCCGTTTCGACACGCTCCGTCGTCTTGTTGATCGCTCCGGCGGGCTACGGAAAGTCGGTTGCGCTGCGGCAGTATCTTTCAACGTTGTCGCACTCCTACGTGCGCTTCGACCTCAGCACGGAACATGCAAACCTGCTGGGCTTCTTGCGCGGACTGGCACAAGCGGTAGGAGAAGCGGCTCCGCATGCGTTGGCCGCGCTTGCCGGTGCGTACGAGCGTAATCCCGCCTCACCCACGCGCGGTACCGATTTGGCGCTGTGGATGCACGCGCACTTGGAAGCCTTCCGTGGAATCGTGGCAATCGACGACCTCCACGTAACCGACGGGGACCCGGAGGTGGCGCGCTTCTTGGCTTCCTTAATCGAACGCACGAAGGGTCGCGTGCGCTGGGTGCTCGCCTCACGCTCCACGGCCGGACTCCCGATCGGATCCTGGCTGGCATACGGCGATGCGGACCTGGCGGTCGACGAACGGGACCTGCGTTTCACGATTGATGAGGCACGAGAGGCAGCGCGCACGTTGTCCCTGCGAATTCGTGACGAGGAGCTTAGCGATCTCCTCGTCTTGACCGAGGGATGGCCCGCCGCGATGAGCTTCGCGCTGCGGTCCTCGACGCGTTCGGCAGATCTTCGAAATATTTCGGCGCTAACGCGCGAGATGATCTACCGGTTTCTCGCCGAGCAAGTCTACACGGCCCTCGACGACGACGAACGGGCCCTTCTCGAAGTCGCGGTCGCGCTGCCGATCGTTGACGTTGGTGTGCTCGAGCGAGCAGGATTTGACCGCGCCCTGCCGATGATCGAATCTTTGCGCCAGCGTACCGCATTCATCTACGCTGAATCGACGGGCATTTACCGGTGCGACGATCTTTTTG
>JASHXG010000147.1 GCA_030043675.1 Vulcanimicrobiota bacterium | reverse complement strand
GCGACGACGAACGGAAAGGCGGCGGCCGCGTGCTACACGCCCTCGGGCAATCCGGACCCCAGTTGCGCGCCCGGCGACATCTCGAACCCGTACTGGCTCTCGCCGGCGTTTTCGCTCCTTAATCCAACCGCCTCGTACCTCCCCTACTCGATCTTTCCGGGTCCGGTCGGCTCGGGCGTCAATGCGTTCGACTATCCGTACGTGGCAACGTTAATCCTGAACTACAAGCATAATAAGTTCACGATCACGCCGTCGCTGCAGTTCGTCGCCGGCAACCGCTACGGTGCACCGCTGACGACGCCCGGCATCGATCCGGCTGCCGGTTGCGCGGCGCTGCCCGGATCGACGGCGCACGACCCGCGCTACCCGTACGGCTCGGCGGGCGGTGCGCCGTACAACGCCGATACCTCGAGCTGCGCTGCGACGCTCACGATTCCCGATCCCTATACCGGGCAGTTCGACGGGCTCGGCGCGTTTCGCGAGCCCGCGCAGCTGCTCGGGCATCTGCAGATCGGCTACGAAATCTCACCGCGCTTGAGCCTTTCGCTCACGCTCGCGAACTTGTTGCAGACCTGCTTCGGCGGTCAGCAGACGAAGTTCACCTACTACTGGAGCAACACGACCTGCCTGTATAGCGACCTCAACGGCGGCCCGTTATCGCCGCCGGTCGGCAACGCCTACAATCCCGGTGCAAATATACAAACGTTCCTCAAGTACCCCTACGAGCCGTACTTCGGTATCTACAACGACCAGACGAGCTCGCTCAACGAACCATTCAACGCCTATCTGACTTTGAAAGTGAGTATTTAGTGGCCTACGACGCGATCGTCATCGGCGGCGGGCATAACGGCCTGGTGACGGCCTGTTATCTGGCGCGCGCCAAGTGGAAGGTCCTGGTGCTGGAGCGCCGCTACGTCGTCGGCGGGGCCTGCGTTACCGAGGAAACCTTTCCCGGCTTCAAGGTCTCGACGGCGGCCTACGTCAACAGCCTCTTTCGCCCGGAGATCGTACGCGATTTGCGCCTGCGCGAGTACGGATTCGATCCGATCGAGCGCAATCCGGCCTCCTTTTCGCCGTTTCTGGACGGGCGCTACTTGATGCTCGGCACCGGCAGCGCGCGCGACGTCGAGGAGATTGCCAAGTTCAGCCGACGGGACGCCGACAACTATCCGAAGTACGAGGCGATGCTCGAACGCGTCGCCGCGGTCGTCGAGCCGACGCTCACGCAGATTCCTCCCAATCTCGTCCATCCCAATCTGGGCGCGCTGCTCGAGGCCGGAGCGATGGGGCGCAGGCTCCAGAAGCTCGGCCCGGCGATGGGCGAGGCGATCGAGGTGTTGACCGGCGCGGCTCGTCCGATCCTGGATCGCTGGTTCGAATCCGAAGAGCTGAAGGGCACGATCGCGACCGATGCCATCATCGGCGCGTTCATGGCGCCCTCGATGCCGGGCAGCGCCTACGTGCTCTTCCACCATGTGATGGGCGAGACGAATGGAAAACGCGGCGTCTGGAGTTACGTGCGCGGTGGAATGGGCGGCCTCACGCAGGCGCTGGCGAGCGCCGCGCGCGACCTCGGCGTTGAGATCCGTACGCAAGCCGAGGTCGCGAAGATCCTCATGCACGACGGCCGCGTGAGGGGCGTCGCGCTTGCCGACGGCAGCGAGTTCGAGTCGAAGAAGGTTGCCAGCGGCGTCGACTGCCATCACACGTTCGAGAAGTTCCTCGACCCCTCCGCGTTGCCGCCGGAGTTTACGGAAGCCGTCGGGCGCATTTCGTACGCCAGCGGTTCGTGCAAGATCAACGTGGCGCTCGAGCGCCTGCCGAGTTTCAGCGCGCTGCCCGGCCACGAACCGGGACCGCAGCACTTCGGCACCGTGCACCTCTGCCCGGACCAGGACTTCATCGAGCGTGCCTACGACGACGCCAAATACGGCTCGTTTTCGAAGGAGCCGATCGTCGAATGCACGATGCCCTCGTCGCTCGATCCGTCGGTCGCGCCACCGGGAAAGCATCTCATGTCGATGTTCACGCAATACGCGCCCTACCGGTTGAACGGCGGCGAGTGGACCGACGCGCTGCGCAACGAATATGCCGACCGCTGCTTCGAGATCGTCGAGCGCTACGCGCCCGGCTTTAAAGACTCGGTGATCGACCGTCAGATTCTCACGCCGGTCGATCTGGAGGCGACCTTCGGCCTGACCGGCGGCAGCATCTTCCAAGGCGCGATGCCGTTGCATCAGCTCTTTGCGTTCCGGCCGGTGCCGGGTTACGCGAGCTACACTACGCCGGTGAAGGGTCTCTATCTCTGCGGCGCCGCCGCGCATCCCGGGGGAGGCGTCATGGGCGCGGCCGGCTGGAACGCCGCGCGGGTCATGCTGCGCGGCTGATGAGGGTCGCGGCTCGGATCGCCTGCCTCGGCGTCGCTCGACATGCACGTTGACGGACCGGTGGCTACGATCTTACCGTGACAAAGCGCGGCGCCGTCCTCGTGCCGATCGTCGTAGGCAGCCCGCACCGCATGATCTTCGTGGAGCGCGCGGCCCATCTGCGCCGTAACCCCGGACAAGTCGGCTTTCCCGGAGGCGGAGCGGAGCCGGACGACGGCGGCGATCCCGTGCGGACCGCCTTACGCGAGCTCAGCGAGGAACTCGGCGTCGCCGCC
>JASHXG010000146.1 GCA_030043675.1 Vulcanimicrobiota bacterium | reverse complement strand
GACGGTGCGGTCGTGGGCGGCGGCTTGGTGCTCACGGCAACCGGGGCTGCGGTCGGGATGCTGACCGGCGCCGCCGGTACCTGGTTGCGCGGCTGTACTTCGAAGACGTTCTGCGTCGGTTGCGGGTTGGGTTGAGGCGTCTCTTGCGGTATCGGTCGCGGATTCGGCGGCGCGGTGGGGGCTTGCACTGCTAGCTCATGGCGATTGGTCGGCAGGCGCTGCGCCTGCGGCGTGACCAGCGGCGCTTGCTGGATCGGCGCGATACGCGTCACGTGCGGAACCGGCGGTGCGGCGCGAACCGCCGCGGGCGGGTTGGCAGCGACCACCGGCGTCAGGCGCGAGATCGTGACGATTTGACCGCCCTGCACGTTTTCGGTCGCCCCTTCCTGCGATGAGCTGACGAGCACGGTGAAGAGCAATGCCGCCAACAACGCATGGATAAGCAGCGACGCGAGGAAGCTCCCAGCTAGTCGTTCAGGATAGCGGCGGTCGCGGGGATCACGCAAGTTCACTGCCGCCATAAAGTGCGCTTAATTGAGCGCAGGAGCCTGCCTTCGGGCACGCAAGGCAGCGCTACGCATGGAAGCAATTCTACAGAAGCGTACGAAAATCGTCGCGACGGTCGGGCCCGCGTCGCGCGATCGCGCGATCTTGCGTTCGCTGTTCATCTCCGGAGCCAACGTGCTGCGACTGAACTTCTCGCACGGCACGCCCGAAGAACACGCCCAGGTACTTCGCGATGCGCGCGAGCTCTCAGAAGAGCTCGCGATTCACACCGCCGTGATCCAGGATCTTCCCGGCCCAAAGGTTCGTACCGGTCCGCTGGCCGACGGGGCCGCCTCGGTCCGTCTCGAGCGCGGCGCGCGTTTCGTCATCACGACCGAGCAAGTCGGCGGCACGCGGGAGCGCGTCAGCACGAGCTACCGCGATCTGCCCGCCGACGTCTCGATCGGTAAGCGCATCTATCTTCAAGACGGCCAAATCGCGCTGCTGATCGTCGACAAGAGCGCGACTGAGATCGAAACGGCGGTCGAGTTCGGCGGCGAGCTTCGCTCGAGCCAGGGAATCAATTACTCAGACGGATCCCTCAACATTACGTCGGTTACGGAGCGCGACTTGGAGTATCTCGCGTTCGGGCTCGATCAGGGCGTCGACTACGTCGCAATCTCCTTCGTGCGCAGCGCCGAAGATGTCGACCGCGTCAAGGCATTCATGGCGGAGCGCGGCAAGCGCGTTCCCGTCATCGCGAAGATCGAGAAGCACGAGGCGTTGGCGGATCTCGACAACATCATTGCCGCAGCCGACGGCGTGATGGTGGCGCGCGGCGACTTAGGCATCGAAATTCCGATCGAAACCGTGCCGATCGTTCAAAAGGAGATCATCGCGAAGTGTAACCGTGCCAGCAAACCGGTTGTTACCGCGACGCAAATGCTCGAGTCGATGATTCGCTCGCCGCGCCCGACGCGCGCCGAGGCGACCGACGTCGCCAACGCGATTCTCGACGGCACCGACGCCGTGATGCTCTCCGGTGAAACCGCCATCGGCGGATATCCCACCGAAGCGGTTCGCACCATGGCCGAGATCGCGCGCGAGGTCGAGCGCTCCTATCCGCACGCCGGCCTGCGCGACCGTCGTCTCGAGAACGTTGCGACGACCGTTGCTTCGTCGATCGCCGAGGCAGCGACGCGCGCCAGCGAGGAACTGAACATCAACTATATCGTCACCGGTACCACAACCGGCAACGCCGCGCACCATCTCGCGGCGTTTCGGCCACGCGCGCGCATCGTCGCGCTTACTCCGGACCCGCGAGTCGCGCGGCGCCTCTCGTTGCTGTGGGGCACCGAGTCACTGCTGATCGAGCAGTACGACTCGTTCGACGTCTTGCTCGCCATGACGGAGCGCCAAATGGTACGCGAAGGCTTGGTTCGCTCCGGCGATCTCATCGCGTTCATCACCGGGATGCCGGTCGGCGCCGGCGGCACCAACGTGCTCAAGATCCACGCGATTCCTTAGCCGCTTCGCGCCTCGGCGTCGCGAGCCAACAGCGTGCGCGCGTGACGGAGAGCGGCGTCGTGCGATTCACCCGAGAGCAGCCGGGCGATCTCGGCTTCACGCTGCTTGCGCGAACTGATTTCGCGCACCGAGATCGTCGTTTGACCTCTCGCCTCGCTCTTGTCGAGTACGTAATGGCGATCGGCCCAGGTAGCGAGCTGCGCCAGATGCGTCACGCAAAGAATCTGCGCCACGCGCGCCAGCGCCCCGATGCGCGCGCCGACGGCCGTCGCCGTTGCGCCTCCGATGCCCGCATCCACCTCGTCGAACACGAGCGTCCCGGCGATTTCGCGCGCTCCCGCGAGCGCGACCACCAAGGCCAACAGAACCCGTGACAGCTCACCGCCGGCCGCAACCCGCGATAACGGCCGAGCCGGCTCCCCAGCATTGGCGGCGAAGAGAAACTCGGCGCGTTCGGCGCCCAGCGGCCCGACTCGCTCGAGCGGCTCGAATGCGACCTCGAAGCGACCCGATCCCAGTGCAATTTCGCCGAACTCGGCGATGATGCGCCTTCCCAACGCAGCCGCTGCGCTGCGACGCAGCGAGCTCAAGGCAGACGCCGCCTCGCTCAGCTCCTTCTCCGCCGCCGTGAGGAGCGCGCGCAGTTCGGCGGCGCGCCGATCGCGCCCCTCGAACGCGTCGATCGCCTCGCGCGCTTGCGCTGCGTAACGAAGGACCTCCTCGACACTTCCACCGTACTTCCGCTTTAGCCGGTCGAGCTGATCGAGTCGCGCGTTGATCGATTCGAGCTCCGCCGGATCGAACTCGGCGGCATCGAGCGCGCGCGCGATGGCTGCGGCGAGATCGTTCGCCTCGCTTTGCAGCGCCGAGGCTGCGCGCGCCATAGCATCCAGCTCGCCGCCGATCTGCGCGATTGACGAGAGCGCGACGCCGGCCTGGCCGAGCGCAGCCGTCGCCCCACCCTCCTCGGCCGCAAGCGCTTCGCGGGCTCTCCGGAGCGAAGCTTCAATGCGTTCGACGTTCTCGAGATAACGCCGGCGCTCGTTCAACCGTTCGTCCTCGCCCGCCTGCAAGTGCGCGCCTTCAATCTCCGCGGATGCAAAGCAGGCATCGTCGTGACGCTGCTGGGCGTCGCGTTCGCTGCGCGTGAGCTGCTCCAGCGTTTGCCGCATTTCATCGGCTCGCGCGTGCGCCGCAGAAACTGCTGCGCGCGCCGCGAGCGCATCGTCACCGGCAAAACGATCGAGTAGCGCAAGATGATAGGAGGGCGAGAGCAATCGCTGCGCTTCGTGCTGACCGATGATCTCGGCAATCGCCCCGCCGATCTCACGCAGATACGCTGCCGTCGACGGACGGCCGTTGACGCGGACGCTCGATCGACCGGTTTCGCTCATCTCGCGTTCGATCGTCGCCTCCTCTCCTCGATCGAGCGCGAAACCATCCTGCGACAACCGTTCGCGCAGCTCGTCGGAGGGATCGAACGCTAACGTCACGGTTGCCTTGCGCGCGCCACGGCGTACGACATCGGGTCCGGCTCGCGCGCCTAGGCCAAAGTCGAGCGCGCCGAGGAGCATCGTCTTCCCCGACCCCGTCTCGCCGGTGAAGATCGTAGCCCCGGGCGCAAACTCGACCTCGGCGTGACCGATCAGTCCGTAGCTATCGATCTCCAAGCGCCGCAACATCGACGAAGCTCAAGCCTGCGTTAGCGACGAGGATCCTTGATCGAGACGCCCCAGAGCATCTTATCTTCCAGCCGCTCGAGGAAATGCAGCGGAGCCGTGCGGGCGAATCGCACGTGCTTGGGATGCTTGCGGATCGCGACGCTCGAGCCGGGAGCGATCTCGGCTAATACGTCGCCGTCGCACTCGAGATGGGCTTGGGCCATCAGCGAATCGCACGTGATCTCGATGCGAGAGCGCGTCGGTACGATCAGCGGTCGCGAGAAGAGCGTATGCGGCAGTAACGGAACGACTCCGAACGCGTCCGCGCTGGGATCGATCAGCGACCCGCCGGCCGAAAGAAAGTACGCCGTCGAGCCGGTCGGGGTCGCAACGCAGATGCCATCGGCCGGAATGCGGGTCACGGCGCCTTGGTCGAAACGCAGCCCAAAAGGTACGATGCGCGAAACCCCACCCTTGTGCACGACTACGTCGTTGAGCGCGAAGAAACGCTGATCTTTGTACTCGGCTTCGAGGGCGCTGCGTTTGTCCATGTAGAGTCCGCGCTCGACGACTGCCGGCAGGTCGGAGATGCGGGGGTCGTCTTCGTCCAGCTCGGTGAGGAATCCAAGACGGCCCGTGTTGATGCCGAGCAGCGGAACGTCGCCCTGGACCGCAATGCGGGCGGCGCGCAAGAGCGTGCCGTCGCCGCCGACCGTTATGATCAGCGACGCGGAGTCGGCGGCCGCGCGGTCGACGACGTCGAATCCCTGCGCGCGAAAGTCTTGTGCGATTCGGCCGGCGATTGTGCGGGCGTGCTCGCGCTCGGTATCGACGTAGAGCGCGATCGCCTTTTTTTCGAGCGCCAGCATCGTCATGACGAATCGCTCCTTTCGGCAACGACGGCTTCGATTCGCGCGTCGTCAAATGCCTTCCCGGTGCGCCGCAGCTCGATCAGGAACTCGCGGTTTCCAGCCGGCCCCAATAGCGGCGAGGCGGTGAGGGCGACCGGCACCATCCCTAACCGGCAAGCGGCGGCGCG
>JASHXG010000145.1 GCA_030043675.1 Vulcanimicrobiota bacterium | reverse complement strand
ATCGTCGAGATCGACGGCTTTGAGGTCGATGCCGTCGCCGAAGGCACGCTGCTCCTAACACGCCACCGCGATGTCCCGGGAATGGTTGGGAGGCTTGGCACGGTTCTCGGAGACGCCGGCGTGAACATCTCAACGATGCAGGTCGCGCGCCGGCAACGCGGTGGCACGGCGATGATGGTCGTGGGCGTCGATCGGCGGGTCGCTCGCGCCCTGCTCGACGCGATCGCTGCGACTGACGGCATCGAATCCGTCCGCGCCATCGAGTTCTAGTGGCAAAAGTATACGTCGCGCGACATGGCGAGACCGAATACAATCGCGAGGGGCGCTATCAAGGGCGGCGCGATTCGGCGCTGAGCGCGCTGGGCCGCCGGCAGGCGGCGGCATTGGCCGAAAAGCTCGCTGCGAGCGCGGCTGCCAGGGTGATCTCGAGTCCGCTCGGACGAAGCATCGAAACGGCACGTCCGATCGCACAGCGTCTCGGCGTCGCGCTCGAGCTGGACGAACGCTTGATCGAAATCGCGCACGGGCCCTGGGAGGGGCGCTTGCGCGTCGAGCTCGAGCGCGAGGATCCGACGCGAGTGGCGATGTGGCGATCGGCGCCGCAAGCCGTCCGATTTGAAGGCGGCGAATCGGTCCGCGGCGTCGACGCTCGCTGGCGTTCGTTTGCGGCGGCGTGTCCGGCGAACCTCGATACGATCGTGGTTACGCACGATATTCTTGTCCGGCTTGCCATCCTTGCGGCAACGAATCGCCCGTTCGCGCGACTCTGGGATGCACCCGCGGAGAATGGTGCCTATGCGCTCTTCGAGGTCGAGAACGGTCAATGGCGACTTATCGATGAGTGCTGTTCCGAGCACCTCGCGGGCATGCGGGCCGATCTGAACCGGCAAGCGCTGTAGACCGGAAGAGACAGAGTGAAGCTGACGCTGGTTCGACACGGGGCGACGACCTGGAACGCGTTGCGGCGCTTCCAGGGGCAGACCGACGTTCCGCTTTCGGAGGAAGGACGCGCGCAAGCGGCGGCGATCGCGGCGGCGCTGCGTTCGGAGAGTTTCGATCGCATCTATTCGAGCGATCTTTCGCGGGCGCTCGAGACGGCGCGCATCCTGGCGGCCTCTCGAAACACGGAGGTCGTCGCAGACCGCCGGCTGCGCGAGTTCGATTTCGGGCGCTGGGAAGGACTAACGTGGGAGCAGATCGTGGCGATCGATCCACGCCTCGGCGGCCAGCCGCCGACGCGCGCCAAACTTTACGATCCCGACGGAGGGGAATCGTTCGCGCAGGTGTGCGCGCGCGTTCGCGCGTTTCTCGATGATGTAGCGAGCCAGCCGTTCGATTCGATCGCGATCGTCACGCACGCTGGACCGCTGCATGCGGCACTGAGCGTGCTCGATCTGGCCGGCCATCGCGCGAGCGGCCATCGTTTTAGCGCCGGCTTCGCGCCGGGCGGCATCACGCGCATGATCGTGGACCGCGAGGGAGCACGCGTGATCGACCTCAACGACCTGCGCCACCTAACCGCGTAGGTTGTACACCTCGCGCAATAACGGCGTGAGATAGGTGCCGGCCGGCAGAACGTAATCGGGCTGCGGTACCGGAATCGGCAGCGAGTGCGGATAGGGCGGGTGAATCATGCGGTCGTCGGTCGCCGGATAGCAAACCGGCCACGGGATCGTTCCTTCTTCGTGTCCGCCATTCGTGAACTGGGCGACGTAATGCGTGTAGTAGCAGCTCAGGTTGCCGCTGGCCCAATGATTGATCGGAATCAGCACGGCTTGCACGACGTCGCGCGCCGTGCGTCCGGGCGTGTCGAAATAGGTGCGGCGGTACGTGGACGGAGAACGCGGGGCGGCCGTCACGATGCTGAGCGGCTGGTTGCGTTGATTGAGCCGTTCGGCTTCCTGTGAAAACTGCTGCTGATCCTGAGCGATCTTCTGTTCGAGGGCCGACTCGTAGCTGTTTGGGCGCCCTTTTTGCGGCGTGGGCTGCGGTGATGCGGTCGGCGCGTTGCGCGCGAGTTCGCGAGGCGGCGCGGATGGGCGCGCCGCGGGCGCGACCCGTTGCCGAGGTTGCGGACGCGGGACCGGGCGCGGCTTGGGCTGTGGTTGCGGTCGCGGTTGCGGGCGCGGCATGGCGAGCGGCTGCGGCACCGTACGCCGCTCGATGCGTATTGCGGTCGATGAAACGACCTCCTCGCGTTGCGGCGGCTTCGCGGCGAGGAACGGCAGCTTCGTGGCGGTCGCCCAAAAGGCCAGCGGCAAGAGCGTGGCGTGCAGCGCGGCGGAAAGCAGCAAGGCCCAGAGTAAGTTGTACCGCCCGCGCTCGTCGTCGCGCTCTTCGGAGATCATCCTGGGTGAAGAGTACCCCGCGGCCGATTGGGGGCCCCGCGTCCCTGGGGCGCGAACTATTTGAACATGGCTGATGAAGGTGACGGACAGGTCGCAAGCACGCTCTTCTGGCTCGGACTCGGGGTCGGCGTGGCCGCCATCGGCGCGCTGCTCGCCTATACGGCCGTGCGTCTGGTCTCCGCGCGACGCGAGGATCCAACCAGCCAGCGCATACAGCAGCTGATCGACGAAGCAAACTCGCTACTCAAGGCGCTTGACGACCAGAGACATAGCGCTTAAGCCCCGAACGACGCTGCGAGCCGGCGCCGAGCTCGAGGTTGAATTTAGCGACCTGCTTGCCAACGGCCAGGCCGTCGGCCGGGTCGACGGCATGGTCGTCTTCTGTTTCGGACCCCTGCCGCAAGAGCGTGCGCGCGTCCGCATCGCCGCGGTAAAGCCGCGCTACGCCGTCGCGGAAATGGTCGAGCTTCGCACTACATCGCCGCAGCGGGCGCAGCCGTTCTGCCCGGTTTTCGGAACCTGCGGCGGATGTCAAGTGCAGCATTTAGAGTACGCGTCGCAGCTCGCATGGAAGCGCGAGGTACTGCGCAACGCGCTGCAGCGCATCGGCGGTTTGGAGGGCACGGAGATACGCGAACCGGTGGGCATGCGCGACCCGCGAGCCTACCGCAACAAGATGTCGCTGGTCGTCGACCATCACGCGACGTCCCCCACGATCGGCTTCTACCGGCAGCGATCGCACGACGTCGTGCCGATCGATGGCTGTCCGATCGTGACGCCGCAGCTCAGCGCCTACGTCGCGCGGCTGGGCGAGCTGCGCGCCGCCGGCGAGATCGACGCCCTGTTACGCGATGCGCGTCACCTGGTCGCGCGCGGCGCGCGCGCAACCGGACAAGCGGTGCTGACGGTAACCACGCCGGAGCAATCGCCGGCCGCGCAGCGTGCCGCGGGCGAGCTGATGACGGCACTGCCCGGGCTCGTTGGGGTCACCAACTCCTTCGACTTGGGCAGCCAGAATGCGATCGTCGGACGCCGTCACCGCGTGCTGGCCGGGGAAGCGGAGATCGAAGAGGTGATCGGCGATCTGCGCTACCGCGTCTCGGCCGGGTCGTTCTTTCAAGTGAACGTCGAAATGGTCGGGCGAATTTTTGAGTTCATGGAGCCGCGCTTGAAGAATCCCGGCAACGTCGTCGACCTCTACTGCGGCGCCGGAACCTTCGCGCTCTACTTTGCCCGCCACGGTTGTCACGTCTTCGGCGTCGAGGAGAACGCGCAGGCGATCGCCGAGGCCCAAGCCAACGCGCGCCTCAACGACTTGCAGGATTACACGCGCTTTCAGACTGGTCGCGTCGAAGAGCTGGTGGCGGGTGGCGCGTTGCAAACGTTCTTGCGCGAGGCGGAGCTGGTCTTTCTCGATCCGCCGCGCAAAGGCTGCGACCAAGCGGCGCTGGAGGCGATCGCGGAGGCCGGTGTCCCCGAGATTTGGTACCTCTCGTGCGATCCCGCCACGCTGGCCCGGGATTTGAGGCTCTTGGCGGCCAAAGCCTACCGCCTCCGAATCGTGCAGCCGTTCGATATGTTTCCTCAGACCGGTCACGTCGAAGCCCTGGTCCAGCTGGAGTATTCCGATGCCGGCCGACGCTATTGACATACGCTACGTCGCCGAGCTGGCGCGCATCGCGCTGACCGACGACGAGGTTGAGCGCTTCGGAAAACAGCTCGGCGACCTGCTCGAGCACGTGAACGCGCTGTCCGAGCTCGACACCGCCAGCGTGCCGGCTACCGCGCAAGTCATCGAGTCGCGCAATGTGTCACGCGAGGATCGCTTGCAGCCGTGTCTCGACCGCGAGGTGGTGCTGGCCCAGGCCCCGCAGCGCCAAGGCGGCTTCTTCCGCGTGCCGCGGATCATTGCCGAGTAATGGACCTTAGCGACCTGAGCGCCGCCGCGATCGCGCGCGAGATCGGCGCCGGCCGTTTGAGCGCCCGCGAGATTACCGAAGCCACGTTGGCACGCGTCGACGCCGTCGAGCCTCAAGTGGGGAGTTACTTGAGCGTCCTGCACGAAATCGCGCGCGAAACGGCGGCGCGCGTCGACGAGCGAATCCGCGGCGGCGAAACGCTGCCGCTGGCCGGCGTGCCGCTGGCCGTGAAGGACAACATGTGCTTGCGCGGCACGCGCACGACGTGCGCGAGCAAGATTTTGGAGTCGTGGGTCGCGCCCTACACCGCAACGGCGGTCGCGCGGATGCTCGAGGCCGGTTGCGTTCCGATCGGCAAGTCGAACTGCGATGAGTTCGCCATGGGCAGCTCCTGCGAGAACTCGGCGCTCGGGGTCACGCGCAACCCGTACGATCTCTCGCGCGTTCCGGGCGGATCGAGCGGCGGTTCGGCGGCGGCGGTTGCGGCCTACGAAGCCGCGATCGGCCTTGGCAGCGATACCGGCGGTTCGATACGCGAACCGGGCGCCTTCTGCAATTTGGTAGGGTTCAAGCCGACCTACGGGCGCGTCTCGCGCTACGGTTTGGTGGCCTTCGCATCGAGTCTCGATCAGATCGGGCCGTTGGCGCGCAGCGTCGAGGATGCGGCGCTGGCCTACGACGTCATGGCGGGACACGATCCGATGGACGCAACCTCGATCGACCGTCCGGTCGAAGCCGCTGCCGGCGCGCTGCCCACCGATCTGCGCGGCCTGCGGATCGGTCTGGTGCGGGAGTTTGAGACCAAGGGCTCGGGCACCGAGCTCGACGCGATCTACCGGCGCGCCTACAATGACCTCGAGAAGTTGGGCGCCGTGCTGGTCGACGTTTCACTGCCGACCGCCGACTACGGCGTTGCGACCTACTATCTGATCGCGCCGGCCGAATGTTCGTCGAATCTAGCCCGCTTCCACGGCGTCCGCTACGGGCTGCGCGTCGACGCGCCGGACGTTCGCGCGATGTACGACCGGACGCGCGCCGCGGGCTTTGGACCGGAAGTCAAGCGACGCATCCTGATCGGTACCTACGCACTTTCGAGCGGGTACTACGACGCGTACTACGTCCGCGCACAAAAGGCGCGCACCTTGATCGCTCGCGACTTTGCCGAAGCCTTCGCCGCGTGCGACGCGATCGCGTGCCCGGCGGCGAGTTGTCCCGCCTTCGAGTTCAACGCGAAGAGCGATCCCTACAGCATGTACCTCATGGATTACTACACGATCCCGATGGCGTTGGCGGGACTGCCAGCGCTATCGGTACCGTGCGGCTGGGCCACGCCCGAAGGCGGCGAGGTGCCGATGCCGGTCGGTCTGCAGCTCTGTGCGCCGCTCTTTGCCGAACGTCTCTTGCTCGGCGCCGCCCATGCCTACGAACAGGCGACGCAGCACGCCCGCGCGCGCAAGCCCGCGATCGCGCAGCTGGAGGCGAGGTCGTGAGCGAGTACGAGGCGGTCATCGGGATCGAGTGTCACGTCGAGTTGAAGACCGTCACGAAGATGTTCTGCGGCTGCGCCAACGAGTTCGGCGGAGAGCCGAATACGCGGCTGTGCCCGGTCTGTCTGGGTCTGCCCGGCGCGCTGCCCGTGCCGAATGCCAAAGCGATCGAATGCATCATCGCGACGGGTCTAGCATTCGGCGCCGAGATCCCGGCCTTCTCGAAGTTCGACCGCAAGAACTACTTCTATCCCGACATGCCCAAGGATTATCAGATTTCGCAGTATGACATGCCGCTGGCCGTGGGCGGCACGGTGAAGTACTGGCTCGAGGAGGGCACGACCAAGGAGTGCCGCCTGACGCGCATCCATCTCGAGGAAGACACCGGCAAATCGACGCACGCCGGATCGGGTGACGGCCGCATCGCGGGCAGCTCGTATACGCTGGTCGACTTCAACCGCGCCGGCGTGCCGCTGATGGAATGCGTTTCAGAGCCCGAACTGCATAGCCCGCAGGAAGCGGTCGGGTATCTCGAGTCGTTGCGGCGCACCCTGCTGCGCTTGGGCGTGAGCGACGTGAAGATGGAAGAAGGCTCGCTGCGCTGCGATGCCAACGTTTCCGTCCGCCCGGCCGGCTCGACACAGTTGGGGACGAAGACCGAGATCAAGAACATGAATTCGTTTCGCTCGGTCGAACGGGCCATCGCCGGCGAGATCGAGCGGCAGATCGAGGTCCTCACGAGCGGCGGGCGCATCGTGCAGGAGACGCGCGGCTGGGACGAGGTCAACGGCGTGACGCATTCGATGCGCAGCAAAGAGGAAGCGCACGACTACCGGTACTTTCCGGATCCGGACCTGGTGCCGCTCGCGATCACGCGCGATCACATCGAACGCCTGCGCGCAACCCTTCCCGAGCCGCCCTGGCGGCGGTTCGAGCGCTACACCGCCGAATTCGGACTCCATCCAAAACAGGCGACGCAGCTGATCGACAACCTTGCGCTCGCGAACTACTTCGACCGGGTCGTCGCGCTCAGCCGCAATCCGCAACAGTCCAGCAACTTCGTGCTCGGAGATCTCTCGCGTTTGGCCAATGAGTCCGAAGTCGCGGTCGCGGATTCGGCGGTCTCGCCCGAGCACCTCGCCGAGCTGATCGAGCTGACCGAAACCAAAACGGTCAACTCGAAGATCGCCAAAGAGCTGCTGGCGCGCATGTGGAACGGTGACGGCTCGCCCAAGGCGATCGTGGAGCGCGAGGGTCTCG
>JASHXG010000144.1 GCA_030043675.1 Vulcanimicrobiota bacterium | reverse complement strand
GCCACCGCGAACCGCCGCGTCCTTGTGCGCAGCGACGAGATCCAACGCATGATCGCCCGCCTCGCCCACCAGATCCTCGAGCCAAACGAGGCGCAAGAGGGGCTCGTGCTCCTTGGCGTCCGCCGCGGCGGAGAAGCCTTGGCCGTCCGACTGGCGGATGAGATCAAGCGGATTAGCGGACGCGCCCCGGTCTTGGGTTTCCTCAACATCAATCTCTACCGCGACGACGCGATCACGCACGAGCTGCCCGAATCGCAGATTCCCGTCGACGTCTCTGGGCGCACGGTCGTCGTGGTCGACGACGTGTTGTACACGGGACGCACGGTTCGCTCCGCACTCGACGCGGTCACGGATCTCGGACGTCCCGCCGCGATTCGGCTCTGCGTCCTGATCGACCGCGGCCTGCGCGAGCTGCCGATCCACCCCGATTACGTCGGTCGTTTGACGCCGACGCACCCCAGCGAGCGGGTCCGGGTGACGCTCGCTCCGCAGCCGGCTGCCTCCGACGAGGTGACGATCCTGGGGAACCCTCATGCGGATTCGGCGTAGCCTGATCGATCTCGACGACCTCACCGCCGAGGAGCTGACCTATATCTTCAAGCGCACGGCCGCCTTCGAGCGGACCGATCCCGGTCCGCTCCTCGCCGGAACGGCGTGCGTGAACATGTTTTTCGAGCAGAGCACGCGCACGTTTGCGTCGTTTAATCTCGCGCAGCTGCGCCTCGCAGCCTACGTCATCAATCTGACGCCCAAAGATCTTAGCCTTGCGACCAAAGGCGAAACGCTCGAAGACACGGCGATCACCCTGAGCGCGATGGGCATGAACGTGCTCGTCGTGCGCCACCCCGAGGCCGGCTTTCCACAACGAATCGCGCTCGCTTTCGACGGCCACGTCATCAACGCGGGCGACGGCGTGCACGCGCATCCAACGCAAGCGTTGCTCGATCTTTACACGATGATCGAAGAGTTCGACGAGCTTCGCGGACGGACGGTCGCCATCGTCGGCGATATCCTCCACAGCCGCGTCGCACACTCGGCAATTCGGGGCCTTCGCCGATTGGGCGCGTCGGTTATCTTGGTTGGACCCGAGAGCTTCCTTCCCGACAGCTATGCGGAGAGCGGCGTGAACATCGAGCGGGATCTGGATGCCGTTCTACCACGCTGCGATGCGATTATGCTCTTGCGGATTCAACGCGAGCGCTTTGCCGAGATGCCGATCTCCGATCAGGAGTACATCGCCGCGTATCGTCTGGACGCGCAACGCCTTCGCAAAGCCCGCAACGACGTGATCGTTCTGCATCCGGGTCCCTACAACCGCGGCATGGAGCTCGACGATTCCGTCCTGGAGTTCGCCGGCTGGCGCTATGCGCGTCAGGTCCACCACGGCGTTGCCATTCGTATGGCGGTGCTCGACTTGCTCGTCAACGGAGAACACTTACCCAAGCGCGCCGAAGTCGTGCGCGCCACGTAACCCGGTGCGGCGTTGACGGTTCTGGCGATCCAGGGCGGCCGTATCGTCGACCCCGCGCTCGGGCTCGATCTCTTGGCGGATGTCCGCGTCATCGACGGCGTCGTGGCCGAGATCGGCGCGCACCTCGACGCCTCCGACGCCGATGAGGTGCTCGACGCGAGCCATGCGATCGTCGCTCCGGGCTTCATCGACATGCACGTCCACCTGCGCGATCCCGGATTTCCCGAAAAGGAGACCGTCGCGACCGGCACCGAGGCCGCAGTTCGCGGCGGCTTTACGGCCGTCGCGTGCATGCCCAACACGCAGCCCGCTCTGGATGATCCACAGGTCATCGCCGGCCTGCTGCGCGACGTTGAGCGAACGGCGCGTTGTCGCGTCTATCCGATCGGCGCGATCACGCGCGGGCGCCAAGGCGTCGTCTCCTGCGACTACGTGCGCCTGGTCGAGGCCGGCGCCGTTGCCTTCTCCGACGACGGCGACACCGTCGCGAACCCGCGCGTTCTGCGCCACGCCGCCCTGCGTGCCCTCGACACCTCGGCGGTTTTTATCTCGCACTGCGAAGATCCCGAGTTAAAACGCGATCGCAGCCCAGCCGTTGCCGAAGACGTCATCGTTGCGCGCGATCTGCTGCTTGCGCTCGAAACCGGAAAGTCGTGGCATATCGCCCACCTCACGACACGCGGCGGGCTGGACTTCGTACGCTTGGCGCGGGCGCGCGGAGCGCGCGCGACCTGCGAAGTGACGCCCCACCACCTGGTCTTCACCACCAGCGCAGTTGCCGAGCTCGGGGGCGCCGCAAAGGTCAATCCACCGCTGCGCACCGAGGATGACCTGCTGGCCTTGCGCCAGGCGGTGCGGGATGGGACGATCGACGCGTTTGCAAGCGACCACGCGCCGCACACCGCGGCGGAGAAGCGTGACTATCACGACGCAGCTCCGGGCTTCACCGGACTCGAGATCGCAGTCGGCGCGTACGCGGCGGCGTTACCGGATCTCCCGATCGCGCGTTTCGTCGAGCTGCTCTCGACCAACCCCGCGCGAATTCTCGGCGTGCGCGGAGGAAAGCTTTCGATCGGCAGCCCTGCGGATCTCACGATCTTTGCCGAGCGTGACTGGCGCGTCGATCCCTCAACCTTCGCGTCGAAGGGAAAGTGCACGCCGTTCGCCGGGCGCGTGCTTCCGCGCAAGGTGCTTGCGACGGTAGTGGAGGGAAGCGTGCGCTACCGCGCAGCAGGCGAATGACGCCCCACGGCTAACTCGCCTGCGTCGATGGCGACCCAGACTCCAGCCGCGCTTTTCCTGGCCGACGGCAGCCGCTTCGAAGGCCACGGCCTCGGCTTCGAGGGGACGGCGCTCGGCGAGGCGGTCTTTTACACCGGAATGACCGGCTATGAAGAGGCGTTGACCGATCCTTCGTACGCCGGCCAAATTCTCACGTTCACCTATCCGATGATCGGCAACTACGGAATCTCGGGGAGTGCCGCGCAATATCCGCGCGCCTGCGTCGCCGGGACGGTGATCAAGCAGATCGCTCATCATCCTTCACACCACCTGGCCAAACAGGATTTGCCGTCCTGGCTCGACGAGCAGCATATTCCGGCGCTGGTCGGAGCCGACACGCGAGCGATCACGATCGCGCTGCGCGAGCACGGTACTCTTTGGGCGGCACTCGCCGTCGGCGAGGCCGCACTCGGCCAGGCCGAACGGCGGCTCACCGAGTTCGTGCGGAGCGCAACGACCAAAGCGCTCGTGCCCAGCGTCGCGACGCACCGGCCATTCTCGCGAGGCGCTTCCGACGGGCGGCGCATCGTATTGCTCGACTGCGGCGTGAAGCGCGCGATTCTCGATCAGCTCGCCGCGCTCGGCGCGCACGTTACCGTCCTCCCATACGACGCGACGGCCGAAGACGTGCTTGGCGCGCAGCCCGACGCCATCTTCATTTCACCAGGCCCCGGCGATCCCACCGACCTCTCCGCGACGGTCGAGACCTTGCGCGGCTTAATCGGACGCAAGCCGCTCTTCGGAATCTGCCTCGGCCATCAGCTGCTGGCGCTCGCTTGCGGCGCGCGCACCTACAAGTTGCCGTACGGCCATCGCGGGGGAAATCAGCCGGTGAAGGATCTGGCGGCCGGCGAAGTGATCATTACCGCCCACAATCATGGCTACGCGGTCGAAGCGAGCTCGCTTCCGGACTCGCTCGAGGCGACGATGACCAATCTCAACGACAACACCAATGAAGGTTTTCGTCACCGCGAGCTCCCCATCGCCGCCGTGCAGTTCCACCCCGAAGCCTCGCCCGGCCCGTTCGACGCGCGCCGGCTCTTCGCGCAGTGGTTAGACGAGCTGTAGGCGCCTTCGCCTTCGCTCTGGTCGCTCTGGCTGTGCTGGCAACCAGCGCCGCGGCGCGATCGCAGAACCTGGCGCGACTGACCGTCGAGTCGTTCACGCTCTCCTCGGATACTGCACGACCGCAGATCGACGTGCCGTTTCATTTGATCGTAACGCTGCACGTCCGCGAACGTGTCCTCGAGATCGACAACCTCGAGCTTCCCATTCTCGCCGAGCTCGAGCTGCTCGGCGACGAGCGTCAGACCTCGGCTGGGCCGCACGGCACGCTCTATCGCGAGACGATCACCGTCGCGGCGCATCGCACCGGCACGATTACCATCGCGCCGGCAACGCTGCAAGCCATCGATGCGCGCGACGGCAAGCCCAAGCAGTGGTACACCAACGCCTTGCGGCTGCGGGTCGGCGGGGTAAGTCGCGAGATCCTGCGCAACGACGAGCACGCCGCGCTGGCGGTCGTTGGCGCGGCCCTGCGCGCTCTGCTCTGGGCGGCGGGCATCGCCTGCATCGCGGCGATCGCCGTGCTGGTCTTCAGGCGAAAGCAGGCCCCGCTTCCGCTGCCTGCCGCACCGGTCGCGCCGCAGCCTTTGCAAGCGCCGCGTTCGCGTCGCGAGCAGTTGCAGGATGCGCTAACGGTGCTGCGCGCCGATCCGACGCGAGCCGCCGCAGTGCGCGTGCGCTCGGCCATATGGCGCATGGTCGGAGCGACCGACGGCGAAACGCTGGGCGACGTGCTCCATCGTTCCGAAGCTTCCGACGCGCGCATGCGCTCGCTCTTGATCGCGCTCGAGCGTGGTGCGTTCACCTACGACGACGACCTCGACGCCGCGATCCGGGACGCCTGCTCCGCCCTGGAACACTCGTT
>JASHXG010000018.1 GCA_030043675.1 Vulcanimicrobiota bacterium | reverse complement strand
ACGGTCCACGGCGTCCTGATGGCGCTGGTCTTCACGACCTTCTTCATCACCGGCTTGTCGCTCTTCGTGACCTACCGATCGATCCCGCGCGAGCGGCATCTGGCCATGGGTTGGAGCGGCTTCACGCTGATGCTGATCGGCACGCTCATGGCCGCGCTCACGATCCTTCACGGCGACGCGACCGTGCTGTATACGTTCTATGCGCCGCTCAAGGCCAGCCCGTGGTTCTACATCGGAGCGACGCTGCTGGTGCTCGGCACCTGGATCGTCGCGTTCGAGGTCTTCGAAAACGTCAACTATTTCCGCCGGAACAACCGCGGCACGCCGGTGCCGTTGGTCGTCTTTTGCGCGGCTGCAACCTTCGTGATGTGGATCGTCGCGACGCTGGGCGTCGTCGCCGAGATGGGGTTGCTGATTCCGTGGGCTTTCGGATGGACGCCCGGCATCAACGTGATGCTCACGCGGATATTCTTCTGGTACTTCGGCCACCCGCTGGTCTACTTCTGGATCATGGGCGCCTACGTCATCTGGTACAACATCATTCCGACGCGCTATAACGGCCAAGTCTTCAGCGATGCCCTGACGCGCCTGACGTTCATCATGCTCATCTTGCTCTCGACGCCGGTCGGCATCCATCACGAGTTCATGGAGCCGGGCATCTCGTCGACCTGGAAGATGCTCCACACCGTGACGACCTATGGCGTGGCGATTCCATCCTTCATCACGGCGTTCGCGATCTTCGCCTCCTTCGAGCTGGCCGCGATCGCGCAGGGCCGGAACGGATTCATCGCGACCGTGCGCAGTCTCCCGTGGAACGATCCGACCTTCAGCGGCGCCGCGCTCGGAATGCTGCTCTTCATCTTGGGCGGCTTCGGCGGCTTGGTGAACGCCTCGTACAGCATGGATACGCTCGTGCATAACACGATCTGGATCGTCGGCCACTTTCACGTGACGGTCGGCGGCCCGGTGGCGTTGACCTTCCTCGGCACGTCGTACTGGCTGATCCCGCGGCTCACCGGGCGCGCGCTTTGGAAACCCGAGTGGGCGCTCTTTCAGACGCGGCTGTGGTTCTTCGGCATGCTGATCATGTCGTTCTCGATGCACTTCGCGGGACTGCTCGGCGCGCCGCGCCGCACCGCCGAGGTCGCTTACATGGGCGCCTCGCAGGCCAATGCGTGGCAGCCCTACATGCTGCTGGCGGCAGCCGGCGGATTCTTCCTCTTCATCAGCATCATCATCTTCGTCGCGGTCGCGATCGGCACGCTCGTGCGGAACGCCAAGACCGAATCGATGGAGGCGAGCTTCGCACCGGCGGCCGAAGCGTCGGCAACGACGCCGCCGGCGCTGCAACACCTCTACCGCTGGGGCGCGTTGGCCTTTGCGCTCGCGATCCTCGCTTACGCGGGACCGCTCGGCGAGCTCTTACGCAATCCCGGCTATCTCGCACCCGGCCTGCGCACCTGGTAGTCGTTCCTGATAGTCGAAGTCCCGACAGGTGTTTTTTTTGCCTGCCGGGACCCTGGTCAGAATCTGGCTCTAGTGAACCGGCACGCGTGAGGCCCTGTGACGAAGACAAGCAAGAAACTCGCCCCAACCTCATTCGCGCCATCAGCATCGTAAAGCCGTGATGCTGGTAACAAGCTTGGAACGCTCAGCTAGGCGTGCTGCTCGGGGCCCGTTCGGGCGGGACGATCATCACCGGGACCGGCGCGCGCCGGGCGACGCCTTCGGCGACGCTCCCCATGACGGCGCGATTGAGTCCGCTGCGTCCGTGCGTGCCCATCACGATGAAGCTCACTTTGAGCTGGGCGGCCAGCTTCTCGACCTCGTCGACGGGACTCCCTTCCACGACGCGCGTCGTCGTCGGTGCTTTGCCGCCGACGCGCGCGCGGGCTTCGTCCACGAGCCGCTTGCCGTCTTCTTGCAGCTCCTCGAAGGCGCCGGCGACCAGCTGCGCTTGACCGCCGCTCATCACGGCGACGCGAGCGAGATCGACGACGTTCGCGATGACCACCTCCGCGCCGAGCGCACAGGCTAGATCGACCGCAACGTCGAGCGCGCGTTTCGAATATTCGGATCCATCCACCGGAACTAAGATTCGCGTCATCTCTTCTCGATTAGGGCGAGCGTGTGGCGAGCAATCATCAGATTCTCGTCGGTAGGAATGACCAAGGCGGTAATGCGGCTCTCCTGATGCGATATCAGGCGATCGTTCTTGCCGTTCCTCTCTTCGTCGAGGCGCAGACCAAGAAAGGCCAGACCATCGGCAGCCGCGGCGCGAATCTCCGGCGCGCGCTCCCCGATCCCGGCGGTAAAGACCAGCGTGTCGAGGCCGCCCAATACGGCGATCATCGCTCCCAGATGTTTGCGCAACTGATAGACGAATAAGTCGATCGCTTCGCGAGCCCGCGAGTCGGATGGCGACCGTTCCATCAGCGTCTTCATGTCCGCGGTCTCGCCCGAGACGCCGAGCAGTCCGGACCGGCGGTAGAAGAGATCGCTCAAACGCTCGGCGTCGAACCCATCGTTGCGCAGCAGCTGCAGAACGATCCCCGGGTCCAGGTCGCCCGGGCGCGTGCCCATCATCAACCCGCCGAGCGCGCTAAAGCCCATCGTCGTGTCGACCGGCGCGCGATCGCGCATCGCGCAGAGGCTCGCGCCCGAGCCGAGGTGCGCGACGACCGCGCGGCCGGAATCGGGCCCCAGCTGCGTGGCGATGTACTCGTAGGAGAGCCCGTGGAAGCCGTAGCGCTCAAGGAGCGGATCCAAATCCGGCGGTAGCGGCACGCGATGTGCGATCGCCGGCGCGCGCCGATGAAAGGCTGTGTCGAAGCAGAGGACCTGCGCAGCCGCTGGCAGCCGGCGCTGCGCGGCATAGACGAGGTCGAGTTCGGGCCGCAAGTGGAGCGGCTCGATTGCGACCAGCGACTCGAGATCGCGCATGACCGCATCGCTCGCGCGCACGGGTTCGACGTAATGCGGTCCGCCGAAGACGATGCGGTGACCGACCGCGGCCGGTTGCGCACCGTCATGCGCGCTCAACTCGGCAAGAACCGACTCCAGCGCCGCGCCGGCATCGCTGGCCGGCGGCGCTTGGCCGGACCCGGCGAGTTCGAGTTG
>JASHXG010000143.1 GCA_030043675.1 Vulcanimicrobiota bacterium | reverse complement strand
CCGATTCTCGGCGCCGAGAGCGGCATCGTGATCGGCACGCTCGGCGCCGAAAGCGATCGCAACGGCGCGATCTCAGACGACGACGTCGCATTCTTAGAGGAATGCGCGTCGATGATGCGCCCGCTCTACGATTAGGTGAGCTCACTGGTCAATCTCATCGTCGAGCTCGACGACCGATGGGTGAGCTCGCCTGAATCACTGCCCGGCGTCGCGGTTGCGACGCAGTCGCCGGCCGACGATCGCACGTTGGCCTGGATCGACGACGCATTCGGCGGCAGCTGGAGCTCGGAAGCGTACGCCGGAAGCAGCGTCGTCGCGCGCCGTGGGGGGGCGCCGGTCGGGTTTGCGACCTTCGATGCGAAGGGCCTGAAGTTTGCGTGGCTGCGCGGACTCGCGCGCGAGCGCGGCGTCGGGCTCTTCGGACCGTTCGGCCTTACGCTCGAAGAACGCGCGGGCGGCCTGGGAAATCACCTGCTTGCACGCGCGCTCGGTGCGCTGCGCGAACGCGGCTACGCGCGCGCGCTCATCGCAGCGGTCGGCGACGAGCGATTGATTCGCTATTACGCCAATGCCGCCGGCGCACGCGTCGCGGAGCGTTTCGATCGCGCGGCGTTGCTGGGGCCGCGCGCGCGCACGCTCGTCATGGCCTCGGGTGAGGGCAGCAACTTTCAAGCCGTGATCGACGCGGTGCGCGAAGGCTCGCTGCCGCTCGACCTCGTCGCGCTGGTGAGCAACAATCCGCAAGCACGCGCGATCGAACGCGCGCGCAGCGCGGGCATCGGTTCGGTCGAGGTGCTTTCCTGGAACCGAACCGGCGAGACACGCGACGCCTACGACACGCGTCTCTTTGAGGCGGTCGCTGCGCAAAGGCCGGAGCTCGTGCTCCTGTTGGGATGGATGCACTTACTTCCCGAGTCGTTCGTTCGCGCTTTTCCCAACGCGCTTAACATCCATCCGGCGTTTCTGCCGCTCGATCCGCAAAGCGACGAGGTCGTTCTGCCCGACGGCACGAGCATGCCGGCGTTTCGCGGTCCGCGCGCCGTGCGCGATGCGCTTGCCGCAGCAAGCGACTGGACCGGCGCGACCCTGCATCGCGTTACGCCCGCGACCGATCGCGGGCCCGTGCTGGTGCGAAAGCCGATGCGCATTCAGCCGGCGGAGAGGCAAGCCGGCGTGATGGAACGCCTTCATCGCATCGAGCACCGGCTCGTTACGGCCGGAATTACGCGCTGGCTGTTCGAACGTACCTGAGCTCGTAGGAGGTTATCATGATGGTGCGCGCGTTCTCGCTCGCTTCCCTCGCTCTGCTGTGCGCTACCGCCGCGGCGCCGGCGCCGCACGCGAGCGCGCCGCCCGCGGCAGCGGCAGCGGCGGTGCCTTATGCAACCCTAGCGGCGCAAGGCACGGCACAGCACGGGCTCTTCACGATCTGGCGATATAAGGGCGCCGTGCTGCTCGAGTTGACGAAGGATCAGTTCGACAAGGATTTCGTCGAGCTCGGCGTGCCGATCAATGGGATCGGCGCCGGAATTTTCTCGGGCATCACCGATCTGCAGCCGGTGCGCATCATTCGCTTCGTCAAGCAGGATGATAAGGTCGCGATCCTGTTTCCCAGCACCCGATTTCTGGCTCAACCCGGGACTCCGGTCGCTAACGCGGTCGACGTCGCGACCGCGCCGACGGTCGTCGGCGTCGCGAACGTCGTTTCGACCGACCCCAAGACCGGGAACGTCGTCTTCGACGCAACCTCGCTGCTGCAAGACGTGACCGACATCGCCGACGCGTTGACCGACGTCGACGGCGGCAAGGCCAATCCGATGGGCGCCTACCGTCTGGATCCCACTCGCTCCTACTTCGGGATCACCAAGGCTTTTCCACAGAACGTCACCATCACGGTAAATCAAACGTTTGCGGCGCTCCAGCCGAGCGCCGACGTTTTGAGCATTACGCCCGATGCTCGAAGCTTGCAGATGTCCGTCCAGTATGACATCGCAGCTATCCCGCGCGACGACGGCTACATGCCGCGCCTCTACGACGATCGCGTCGGCTACTTCGTCAACGCGCACCAAGACTTCAGCAGCGATAACTCCTATCAGGATATCCGCGACTACATCGTGCGCTGGAACGTTCAGCCCTCGGATCCCGGCAAGCGGATCTCGCCGGCGAAGAAACCGATCGTGTACTATTTGAGCGATACGATTCCCGCGCAGTATCGCGAGCCGATCCGCAAAGCGCTTCTGACATGGAACGAGGCGTTCGAGCGCATCGGCATCAGCGACGTCGTCGAGGTCAGGGATCAGCCGAACGATCCCAGTTTCGACCCGGACGACATCCGTTATAACGTCGTACGTTGGCTAACCGAGACGGAGGGCGGCTTCGCCGAAGCGCAGCTGCTCTACAACCCATATACCGGCGAGATGATCAAATCGGGCGTCGTCATCGATTCGGATCTCATGCGCCATGGAAAGTTCGAGTATCCGGTCCTGGTCTTGCCGCAGACCGATCAACCTGCGGGCGATTCGCTGCGCTCCGCAGTGCTCGACGGGGGCTCGACCTACGCGGCCG
>JASHXG010000142.1 GCA_030043675.1 Vulcanimicrobiota bacterium | reverse complement strand
CCGTACAGCTCGGCGACCGTTTCGATTGCCGTCGGAGCCATCACGGGGACGGCGATACGCGCATGCGGCACGACGCTGGCGACCAAGACCGTCAGCAGCGCGAGCAGCCGGCTTCCTTCGATGATGCGGCCGCGATCGTCGACGAGAGCCAGAGATTCGCCGCGCTGATCGAGCAGAATGCCAAGCGCGGCCTTCAGCGACGTGGTGACGTTTGCGAGCTGCTCGAGGTGGCGCGCGCGATTGGCCGTGAACGCCAATAGCTGCGAGCTGTCGAAGAAAGCGTTGAGCGCGATCGTCTCGATTCCCAGCGTGCTCAGGATGCGCGGCAGAATGAGCGATGCGTTGCCATGCGCATAGTCGATGACGACGCGCATCTTGGCAGCCGCCAGCGCGCGGGGAGCAAGGGCTGCGAGAAATCCATCGATATAGGCCTCGATCGAGCGCTCGGGAAAGCCGAGAACGCCGACCGAGTGCATCGGCGTGCGCCTGAAATCCTCGCGAAAGAAGATGTTTTCGATCTTGCGTTCCATGCCCTTGTCGAGGTTCACGCCATGCGCGTCGAAGAACTCGATCAAGAACTGATCCGGGTCGTACGGTGAGATGCCGGTGTGCACGCCCGCGTCCGCGGACATCCGCACGGCGTAACGTGAAACGGGAACCGGATTCTCGCGCAGGTCGTGGGCGTTCGTTCCGACCGAGAGCAGGCCCGCGATGATGCAGCGATTGGTTAGTCGAGAGGCCGGATGCGCATCGCGGCTCGTCATCACGTTCTGGCCCGGCCGGAGCACCGAGCCGAGCGCCTGTCCCAGCTTTAGTGCGAATTCGGGCGTGATCTCGATATTGGCCAAACCGCTGACGCCGTCCGCGCCGAAGAGTGAGCCCGGCCACTTGATCCCGTAGATCAACGACATCGAAACGATCGAGCCTGATGCGACCGATTTGTCCGGCCACAGCTTGATGTTCGCCGGCACCGTCGAACCGCTGCCCAGCGTGCTGCCGCGGCCGATCACCGCGCCCTCCATGATCGTTACGCGATCCTTGACGATCACGTGGTCGGCGAGCGTGCAGCCGGTCAGCGATGCACCCTCTCCGACGTAGACGTCTTCCCAGGCGATCGCGCGGTGAAGCCGGGCGTCTTTTGCGACGATCGCCGAGTCGCCGATCGCCGTCAACTCTTCGATCACGACGCCCTCCCCGATCGTGACGTCGCGTCCGATGCAGGCCGGCCCGTGTATCTGCGCTTCGGCGGAAATCTCGGCGTTCGCGCCGACCCAAACGCCGGGTCGAAGCTCGATGCCGGGGATCTCGACCTTCACCGTCCCTGCGAGCGCGTCGTAGTTCGCCTGCAGGTACTGTTGAAGATTTCCGATATCGCTCCAATAGCCGCCGGTCACGTGCCCGTAGAGCGGGCGCCCGTCGCGCAGCATGCGGGGGAAGATGTCGTGCGCGAAGTCATAGCTGTTGCCCGGCTCCATCAAATCCAGCACCTCGGGCTCGAGCACGTAGATGCCGGTGTTGATCGTGTCGGAGAAGATCTCGCCCCACGAGGGCTTTTCGAGGAAGCGCGTCACGCGCTGATGTTCGTCGACGACGACGACGCCGAACTCGAGCGGATTGGCGACACGCTGCAGCGCGATCGTCGCGGCGCCGCCCGTACGCTTGTGGACGTCGATCAGCTCGCTCAGGTTGATGTCGGTGAGCGCGTCGGCCGAGACGACGATGAAGCGCTGATCGCCGAGCAGGGGCTGTGCCTGCTTGATCGCGCCCGCGGTTCCGCGCGGCGTATCTTCAACGACGTAAGAGATCGAGACGCCCAGCTCGTCGCCGTCCCCGAAATAATTCTCGATCTCGTCCGCGAGGTAGTGCAGGGTCGCAATGATCTCGTTGATGCCGTGGCGCCTGAGTAAGTCGACGACGTGATGCATGACCGGCTTGTTGGCGATCGGCACCAAGGGCTTCGGGCGCCGGGAGGTAAGCGGGCGCAAGCGCGAACCCTCGCCTCCCGCCATCACGATGGCTTTCACCGTTCACGCGCTCCTTGAATGTGCATCGCCGATGCTCGTACCCGTTTCGCGCAGGCGCGCATCGGCCTGCAGCGCTTCGAGTGAGAGCCCACGCTTGCGTCGCCAGTTTGGATGCTCGTCGAACGTACCGGGCACATTGACCGCCCCGGCCTCGGCGAGGATATCTTCAATCGCGATCACGATCAGCAGCGACGGCGTGCTGCTGAGGAAGCGGTGCGCTGCGGCGGTAAGGTCCGGCACGACCTCGACGCTTCCGCCGTGCCGCGCGTCGGCGCGCAAGCGCTCGGCGCCGGCCGGATCGATGACCGCTGCGCGCTCGAGCGCATCGACGAGCGCCAGACGCGCTAGCCGGCGCTCGCGCCTGGCGCCCTGCGCCATGCGCGCACTGGGATAGAGCGCGATGGCGGCCCGCAGCACCAAGTCCTCTCCGGTCCACCAAGCTGCCAAGGTTGGAAGGTCGTGCGTGCCGATGCTCGCGGCGGCCAGGCGCGGGTAGCGCTCGGGCGGCAGGAACGACCCGTCGCCGATGTCGCGCTCGAAATACATCACGCGCGTCGAGAGGACGCCGGCCGCGTGGATACGTTCGCGGAAACCCTCGGGCACCGTGCCGAGATCCTCGCCCACCACCACGCACCGATTGCGAACGCTCTCGAGTGCAAGAATGCCGAGCATCTCTTCGAAGGGATAGCGGACGTAAGCTCCGTGCGTCGCGGGCGCACCGCGAGGGATCAGAAATGCGCGGCGCAGCGCCATGACGTGGTCGATCCGCAAGATTCCCGAAAAACGCATGTTGGCGCGCAGTAGAGCGATGAACGGCGCGTAGGCCCGTTCGCGCAGCGCGCGCGGTGAAAGCGGGGCGAGACCCCAGTTTTGCCCCATTGCGTTGAGCGGATCCGGCGGGGCGCCGAGCGAGGCTCCGGCGATTATCGCGCGCTGATCCGACCATGCGTCCGCTCCATTGAGGCTGACGCCGACGGCCAGGTCCGTGTAAAGGCGGGTGCGGTGTCGATCGGCTACGCGTGCGGCTGCGGCCAACTGCTCCTGGGCTTGCCATTGCAGATAGAGAAAGAACTCGACTCGCGCCCGGCGCTCGCGAGCGAAGCGGCTAACCTCGGGCGCTTCGGGGGAGCGGTAGGCGCTCGGCCACTCCTGCCAGCCGTAGCAGTTGGGGTCGCGCGCGCGAAAGAACTCGCAGAGCGTTTCGTAGATCGCCAGCCGCTCGAGCGCGGCGCCGCCCTCGAGAACGAAACGGCGAAATGCCGCAGCCCGCTCGTCGTGACGATCCAAATGATTTGCGCGAAAGACCTGGTTCAGCTGCTCCAGCACCGCCAGCTTGACGTTTGCGACGCGCTCGTAGTCGACCAGCGTTTCTCCGCGCAGCGATTCAAGCATGCGCTCGAAGTCGGGACTGCCGATCGTGGCTTGAATCTGCGGCGACTCGTTCAGCTCCGCCACGCGTGCCGGATCGATGTAGAGAACGTTGAGGAAGAGGCGGCTCGACGGGCCGTAGGGGCTGGCCGCACGTGGATTGCTTGGATGGAGCTCGTGAACCGGATTGAGCGCGACGGCACCCGCGCCGGCTCGGCCGGCGATCGCCGAAAAGGCCGCCAAGTCGCTGAAGTCGCCGATGCCCCAGTTCCGCTGCGAACGCAGCGCGTAGAGTTGCGTCGAGAGCGCCCAGAGGCGCCCGTCTTCCATTTCGGGCGGTAGATAGCAGCGCGACGGGACCACGATGACCTCGGTCGAGCTTTCGCCGGCGTCCTCCCGCACCGTCAGACGATGATAGCCCAGCGGCAGCTGCGCGAGATCTCCGCTGAAACGCTCTCCGCCTTCGAGCTCGAGCAGCCACGTTCGCAGGCGCAGCGCGCTCTCCAGCGGCGAGGCGTCGCCCTGGGTGAGCACCGTAACCGCCGCAAGCGTTGGCGTTTGCGTCTCTCGTTCGTCGTAGCCCATCGCCGTCAAGAGCGCGCGCAGCGTCGCCGGCTGGACGCGCACGCGGCGACCCCAGTAACCGTGATAGCTGGGCTCGATACCGGCGACCGTCGCAAGACGATCGAGTGTGTCGTTCATTCGTCCGCGCGTCCCACAAAAAGCGCGAGCGAACGGTCCGCGATCGCAAAAGTGGTTCCGGGTACGATCGGCTGGGGTTGCGCCTCCTGCGGGTGCGCCGTATCGATGAGCAGCGCCCACCGGCGCACGCCCATCACCGAAGGCAGCCGGAAGTCGACGGGGGCGTCGTGCGCGTTGAGAACGAGCAAGAAGCTGTCGTCGAGCTCGGGGTATCCCTGCAAGCTGACGAACCGATCGCCGACGTCCCCGCCGAGCAGTGCTCCGAAACAGCGTCGTGCCGGATCGTGCCAATCATCTTGCGACATCTCATGTCCCGCGGGAGCGAACCACGTGATGTCCTTGAGTGGTGAGGCTGCGGTCGCGACACCGCGAAAGAAGCGCGGCCGGCGAAAAACGGGATGCGCTCGGCGCAGCGCGACCAGCCGCCGGACGAACTCGAGGAGTGTCTCGGCGCGAGCCACGCTGCCGTCGTCGCGCGCCG
>JASHXG010000141.1 GCA_030043675.1 Vulcanimicrobiota bacterium | reverse complement strand
ACCCGCCCGCCGGGGACGGGATCGTAGCGCTCGTGCCGCCAGGAGTACGTGCCGAGGCCCTGCGTCCCGGTGCGCAGCTCGGTGATGTAGCGCGAGAGCTCGACCGACGGCACATAGGCCTCGATGACGTCGAAGCCGGTGCGCTCCGCGGGATTCATGCCGAGAATTTGGCCGCGCTTTCCGGTAAGCTGCTGAATCACGGTCGACGTGTACGTCGTCGGAACGATCACTTCTACGTGCGCGATCGGCTCCAACACGACCGGAGTGCACTTCGGCAGCGCCTCGCGAACGCCCATTCCGGCGGCGGTCTTGAACGATTGCTCGCTCGAATCGACGTCGTGATACTGTCCGTCGAAAAGCGTCACGTGCAGGTCGGTAACCGGATAACCGCTCGTTCCGTGCAGGAGGGCTTCGCGGACGCCCTTCTCGACCGCCGGAATGAACTGGCGCGGAACGACGCCGCCGACGATCTTCTCTTCGAAGGTGACGCCGGCACCCCGTTCGCGTGGATCGAACCGCAGCCATACGTCGCCGAACTGCCCGTGACCGCCCGTTTGATGCTTGTAGCGTGAATGGACCTCGGTGCCGTTGGTAATCGTTTCCTGATACGGAATCGTCGGCGCGGCCGTCGCCACCTCGACCTTGTACTTGCGGGCTAGGCGCTCGACCGCAACCGAGAGATGCTGCTCGCCGCTTCCGAGGAGCAGCAGCTCGTGGGTCACCTCGGCCCGCTCCAGGCGCAGCGCGGGGTCCTCGTCGACGATCCGCGCCAGCATCTGCGAGATCTTGGCCTCGTCGATGCGCTCTTTGGGCTTGACGGCGACGGCAAAGACCGGCTCCGCAACCGGCACGCGGGGTAGCAGCACCTTGTGTCCGTTCGAGGTCAGCGTATCGCCGGTCGCCACTGAATCAAGCCGGCCGAGGGCCACGATCGTGCCCGGTCCGGCCTCGGCGAGCGGCTCTTGCTTCTTTCCTTGAAGGCGGTAGAGTCCACCGAGGCGGACTCGTTCATCGCCCCTGCCGATATTGGTCAGCGTCGCGTCGGCTTTGATCGTGCCGGAGAGAACCCTGACGATCGAGAGTTTGCCGCTCTGTGGATGGATCGACGTCTTGATCACGCGCGCGATCGCCGGCGAGTTCGAATCCGGCGCGATCGGCCGCCCTTCAGCGTCGAGATGCGGAGCATCGGCCGGGGAAGGGAACCACTTAACGATCGCCCGCACGAGCGCGGCAACGCCGGCTCCCGATGCGCCGGCCGCAACGACGACCGGCACGATCTGGTCGTGCGAGCACTCGTCGCAAAGGTCGCGCTCGATCTCCTCGAGGGGCGGCTCGCTGCCATCGAGCAGCTCTTCCATCAAGTGGTCGTCGAAGTCGGCCATGGCTTCCAGCAGCTCGCCGTGCGCGCGCTGCACCTGTTCTTGTACCTCGGCCGGTACGCTCGTCTCTTTTTCATCCAAGAGTCCCGTGCCGGACGCCGGCTCGAAGAGGCGTGCCTTCATCTCCGCTAAGTCAACGTATCCGTGAAACTGCTCGGCGCTCCCAAGCGGCCACTGTTCGGCGACGACGTGACGGCCGTAGGCGCTCTGCAGCGCCGCCAACGTGGCGGGAAAGTCCGCCCCCGGCCGGTCCATCTTGCTGACGACGAAGAGGTGCGGCATCCGCGTCGATTCGAGATAGTCGAGAATCGCTTGACTCTGGACGACTCGGCCCGGATCGGCCTCGACGACGATGACGGCAGCATCCACCCCTGCCAGCGCCTGTTTCGTCTCCTCGAAAAAATCGATAAACCCCGGCGTGTCGACGAAGGTCATGTCGACGTCCGCGCTTGCGGCGTGCGCGAATCCAACGGTGGTCGACTGTAAATGCGCCGCATCCTCCGGTTCGTAGTCGGTGACGGTCGTGCCATCAGCGACCGAGCCGCGCCTTCCAATCGCGCCCGTATGCGCGAGAATGGCTTCGACGAGCGTCGTTTTACCCGCGTGATGTGGGCCGACAAATGCAATATTCCGTAGGCGCGCTGTTTCCGCCAAAGCTTTCCCCCTGTCGATGATGCTAACGGCGCTTGGCCGGGCGTTTCTTCATGGACTTGCCGCTCTTCTTCGCGGCGCCGGGCGCCCGGCGTTTGGGCTTCGCCGGGTGTTTGGAGGCCGACTTCTTGGACGCCGACTTCTTGGACGCCGCCTTCTTGGGGACCGCCTTGCGCTTCTTCTTTGATCGCGTGGGAGCCACCGAGACCTTCTTTGCCGTTTTCTTCTTCTTCGCAACCGTGCGTGAAGCAGAACTGACGGCCGATCGCTTTGCGGCAGCCTTGACGACCCGCTTGCTGCTCTTCTTGGCCGGCGGTGCAGGCTTGGCCATGCGCGCGGCCTTCGCTTTCGTCGATGACGCGGACGACTCCGCGCTGCGCCGCGAGGTGATGCCCGTCGCCGGCGGTGCGGCGTCCGGGCGCTTTGAGCTGCGCGCCGAGTCGCTGGCGCGTTTGCGCGGTCCGGTCTCGCGTGCGGCGCGCGCGCCGTCGCGGCGCCCGGCGACCTCGGCCTCTTCCGGTAGGCCGAGCTCGGCGCGACTATAGCCGGTTATGCTGCTCCCGGGCGCGCTCGGCTGCCGGCGAGTCTGTGCCTGCGCTTCGAGATGTTCGCGCGTCGCGCGCAGTGCCACGCGCGCCAGCCGTCCACCGACGGGGAAGACCAGCTCGTTCACTTTTGCGTCGTCGAGCAGTTTGAGGATGAGCGCGAAGCCGTTGCCTTGGTCCTTCGGGCTGTGCGCGTCGGAGCCGACGGCGATGCCGACACCGCGCGCTTTGGCCTTGCGGATCAGCCTCGCGTTCGCCTCGAGATACCTTTTCTTCTGGTCCTCGGGATGGTCGCGATAGAGGAAGCGAGTGTTGATCTCGACCGCCAAGCCGCGCGTGTGGGCCACGTCCAGCATCCGATCTTC
>JASHXG010000140.1 GCA_030043675.1 Vulcanimicrobiota bacterium | reverse complement strand
TAGAGCGGTTAATTCGCCAAGCCGACGCTCGCATCGTGAACTCCAGCGGGTCACACTACACCGATGCCGTGTCGATCACTGCGATTGCCAACACGACCGGATTTGCGGCGGCCTACACCGCGACGCGTACGGGGCGATCGACCGGGCCGGTGGCGTTGGACGGGAACGTCAAACGGATCGCGCACTACGGAACCGCGGCGAGGCGCCTGGACGAACTGGAGTCGGTCGGAGCGGTCGCCTCCACGGCTGCGCAACGCGCCGTCGACCTGTTCGGCGCGCGCAAGCCCGCCACGATGCGCGTGCCGGTGATCTTCGAGCGCGACGTTGCCGCGACGCTGCTCGAGGATCTCTTCGCCGCGGTCTCCGCAGCGAACGTCGCGGTCGGCAACTCCTGGCTCATCGGCCGTCTGGGCGAGCGCGTCGGCAGCGCGGGGGTGACCATCAGCGACGACGGCAGATTGCCCGCCAAACTGGGCAGCTCCCCGTTCGATGGCGAGGGCGTCGCCACGCGCCGCACCTCGGTCTTCGAGCAGGGCACGCTCCGGACGTTCCTCTACGACACCTATTACGCGCGTAAGCTCGGCGCTGCGAGCACTGGGAACTCCACCGGCAACGGCATCGGGCCGAACAACTTCTACCTCGAGCCGGGCACGATCTCCCTGCCCGAGCTGATCGCCGACACTCCCAAGGGGGTGCTCGTGCTGGATACCATCGGCTTTGCCACCGAGCACGCGTCGGGCACTTACAGCCGCGGGGCGCGCGGTTTTTTCATCGAAGGCGGCGAACTCGCCTACCCGATTGACGAGTTCACGATCGCGGGAGAGTATCCGGTGATGCTGGCCGGCGTCGATGCGGTCGCGAACGATCTGCGGTTCGACGCGCCGGTGGCATCGCCGTCGTTTCGAGTCGCCGAAATGACCATCAGCGGAGAGTGAGTCTTCACATGCCACAAACGCCGATCAGTTACACGCTCATCATGCGCATCGACATGCCGAACGAACCGGGCGCCTTTGGCACGCTCGCCAATGCCATCGGCGATGCGGGCGGCACGATCGGAGCGGTGGACATGCGCTCGGTTTCTCGCGCGCGCGTGGTGCGAGACGTCACGATTGCCGTTCCATCCGATGCCGTCGCCAACGACGTTCGCGCGGCCATCGAAGGGATCGATGGTGCACGCATCCTTTTTAGTTCCGACTCGACCTTTCTCGCGCACATCGGCGGCAAGCTCCGGGTCGATTTGCGGGTTCCAATCAAGAACCGCCAGGATCTATCGACCGTCTACACGCCGGGGGTCGCACGCGTCTCGATGGCGATCGCCGCCGACCCGAGCAAAGCCTTCCAGCTGACGATCAAACGCAACACCGTGGCGATTGTGACGGACGGCACGGCCGTGCTCGGTTTGGGCGACATCGGGCCGCTCGGAGCGCTGCCGGTTATGGAAGGCAAGGCGATGCTCTTCAAGCAGTTCGCCGACATCGACGCCTTTCCAATCTGCCTCGACACGAAGGACACCGATGAGATCGTCGAGACGGTGGTGCGGATCGCGCCCGTTTTCGGAGGCATCAACCTCGAGGACATCAGCGCGCCGCGCTGCTTCGAGGTGGAGCGCCGCCTGATCGAAGCACTCGAAATTCCGGTCATGCACGACGACCAGCACGGCACCGCCGTCGTCATCCTGGCCGCCCTCATCAACGCAGCGCGTGTGGTGGGCAAACGCTTGGAGGACCTGCGCGTGGTCGTCTCCGGGAGCGGAGCGGCCGGCACCGCCACGATCAAGATGCTGCTCGAGGCGGGCGTTCGCGACGTGATTCCGGTCGACCGGGGCGGCGCGCTGAACCGGCTCGACCGCTATGAAAACCCACACTGGCGCTGGCTGGCCGAGCACTGCAACCGCGAGAACCGGCGCGGATCGCTCTACGACGTTCTGGAAGGCGTCGACGTCTTCATCGGCGTGTCGGCGCCGGGAATTCTATCTCCCGAGCACATCACGCGCATGGCGCGCGATCCGATCGTCTTTGCGATGGCCAATCCGACGCCCGAAATCATGCCCGACGTTGCGGCGCCGGTGGCCGCCGTCATCGCAACCGGACGCTCGGATTTTCCAAACCAGGTGAACAATCTGCTGTCCTTTCCAGGTATCTTTCGCGGAGCGCTGGACGTACGGGCGCGCCGCATCACCGAGAAAATGAAACTTGCCGCAGCGTTTGCGATTGCCGAGATCGTTGCCGAGGAGGAGCGCAGCGCCGAATACGTGATTCCAAGCGTCTTCGATACGCGCGTGGTCGATGCCGTCGCAAAAGCCGTGGCCACCACGGCGGTTGAGGAGGGCGTGGCTCGACGCACGCTGCTTAAAGACGAGGGAGAAGATCTCGCGGCCAGCGTCTGAGACGCCGGCCAAACTGATCGAGTCGCTGCGGCTCGAAGCAAACGATCCGCGCCCGCTGTACGTCCAGCTGGCCGATCAGATCGTGGGAGCAATCGAGAGCGAGCGCGTGCGCTCGGGCGAGCGACTTCCCGCAATGCGGGATTTGGCGCATTCGCTCGACTGCGCGCTGGTGACCGTTTCGCAGGCTTACGAGCTGCTCGCCGCGCGGGGCCGCGTGCTCTCGCGCGTCGGTAAGGGCACCTACGTGGCGCCGCCGCCGGAGAGCGACCAACGTTTTGCGCGCCGCTGGGAACCCGACGTCGGGCGATTTGCCCGAGCGCAACGCTTGGAAGGCGTCTTCGAGCAATTGACGCGCGCCGGCGAGAGGGATGCGATCACGCTGGCGGCCGCGCATCCGGCGCCCGAGACCTTTCCGCTGCACGACTTCGGGCGCGCACTCTCGCGTACGCTGGCCGACGATCCGCCCGAGGTGATGCAGTATCGCTCCTCGACCGGCGACGACCAGCTCTGCGAAACGCTGGCAGCCGCTTTGCGCAGGCGCGGCTGCAACGCCGAGGCGAACGACGTGATCGTTTGCTCGGGTGCGCAGCAGGCGGCGGACATCGTGGCAACGGTCCTGTTGGAGGAGCGCAGCGTGGTCGCGAGCGAGAGCCCGGCCTATTCCGGAACGCTGGGCGTCTTCGATGCTCGCGGCGTGACCTACGTCGAGGTACGCGGCGACGAGGACGGCGTGCGCAGCGACGACGTCGAGCGGGTCTTCGCCGAATACCGGCCGCGCCTGTTTTACGTCAATCCGATATCGCAGAATCCGACCGGCGCAGTGCTCCCCGCGCGTCGCGCCAAGCAGATCGTCGGTTTAGCTCGGCGTTACGACGTCGTCGTGCTCGAGGATCAGACCGGTTGGGAGCTGACCTACGACGGCCCGGCCCCCGCACCGCTGGCCGCGCACGACAGCGACGGGCGCGTAATCGTGATGGAAAGCCTCTCGAAGTCGGTCTTTCCCGCGCTGCGCATCGGGTATCTCTATGCAAAAGGTGCGATCGCCGAGGCGCTGGAGGTCGCAAAGATCCGTGCCGACGTTTTTACCTCGACGTTGACGCAGCGCGCGCTCTGGCGCTTCATGGACAGCCCGGCATACGCGCGCCACCTGCGCACGGCGCGCGCGCTCTATCGCGAGCGACGCGACGCGTTCGTCGAAGCCCTTACGCGGGCGGTGCCGTGGGCGGAGATACGCGCGCCGGCGGCCGGCGTCAACGTGTGGCTGCCGCTGCCGCGCCGCGTCTCGACGCAAGCCGCCTTTGATGCCTGCGCTCGCGAAGGCGTGCTGGTCATGCCGGCCGAGCCCTTTTATCCGACGCGCGTCGGTCCACCGGCCTTGCGGCTCTCCTTCGGCCATCTGTCGGTCGAAGAGGCCCGCGAAGGCATCGCGCGCTTGGGTCGAGCTCTCGCGAAAGTCGCCGGAGGTTAGCTCACGAGTCAGCGCCGTGCGACCAAGGCGCGTTCTTCGACGCGAATGCGCCATGAGAGCAAGGATGCGTTCAGGATCGAGAAGATGATCGCGATCTCGATCGCCCCAAATGCGAGCGGCAAGATCGCGATCTCGGCACAGACGACGATATAGTTCGGATGGCGGAAGAACCGGTAGGGGCCGCCTCGTACTAGCGGTGCGCCGGGAACGGTTATGATGCGTGTGGTCCAGTATTCACCCAGGGTTGCGATCGTCCAGATGCGCAGCGGCTGGACGAGAAGGTAGAGCCCGAGAAGCGTCCAGTTCGGTGGGGTCGCGGGAGGAATTAACACCGCCATGCTGACGAGCCACGCCGCGTGCAAGAGAACGATGAACGGATACTGCACCGCCCCTGCTTCCACTCCGCCGCGCGCAAGTAAACGCCGCGTATTTCGTGCAGAGTAGAGGAGCTCGGCGAGACGTTGAAGCGCGACCAAACCAAGAACGATCCATAGGACACTCATACTCCGCCAGTCAGCGCTCGAGCAGCGTGAAGCCGGCGGTAAAGCCCGGACCCAGCGCGCTGACCAGGGCGCGTCGCCACGCGCGGCCGTTTTCGATCGTGCGTTGCAGGACGAACATGACCGTGGCGGCCGACATATTGCCATAATCGCGCAGGACGTCGCGCGACGAGTGGAGCGCTCCCGGTTCCAGTTCGAAGGCGACCTCCAAGGCGTCGAGCACCTTGGCCCCGCCCGGATGGCAGACGAAGCAGTCGATATCACGGAGCGTAAGTCCGTGTTGGGCGAGAAACTCGACGGCCACGTCGTGCATCTTCGTCGTCACGAGCTCGGGGATGTCGCGTGAAAAGATCGCCTTCAGGCCGTCAGCCGTGATCTCCCAGCCCATGACGTCGAGCGTATCCGGCCACGTGTACTCCCCACCGGCGACGACGCTGGGACCTTCGCCCTCGCACGAAAGCAGCGCGGCAGAAGCGCCGTCGCCGAAGAGGGCGGTCGCAACGATATTACTCTTCGAGAAATCGTCGCGACGAAAGCAGAGCGCGCACAGTTCGACCACGAGAAAGAGAACCAGTGAGCCCGGAATCGAGCGCGACATGGCGGCGGCGCGCGCCAAGCCGATTGCGCCGCCGGCGCAACCCAGCCCGAAGATCGGCAGACGCTGAACCGTGCGGCGCAAGCGCATCCGTTCAAGAAGGCGGGC
>JASHXG010000139.1 GCA_030043675.1 Vulcanimicrobiota bacterium | reverse complement strand
TTGCGCAGCTCGTCAGCCTCGCCCATGGTGAAGCCGGCGATGTCGCGCGCCATTTGCATCGCCTGCTCTTGATAGACCGCCGTGCCGTAGGTTTCGGCCAGAATCGGCTCCAGTTTCGGGTGCAGATAGTGCGGCGTCGACCGTCCGTGCTTGTTGCTGATGTACTGCGGAATCCAATCCATCGGCCCGGGCCGGTAGAGCGCGACGAGGGCGATGATGTCGTCGAATCGCGACGGCTGAAGCTCTCCACAGACCCGTTTCATGCCGTCGGATTCGAGTTGAAAGACGCCGGTCGTCTCGCCGCGCGCCAGCATTTCGAATGTCTTCGAGTCGTCGATGGGTATTGTCGAGAGATCGAACGCACCATCCAGCGTGCGCCGGATCTCCTTCACGGCATTCTCCATCACCGTCAGGTTGCGCAACCCCAAGAAGTCCATCTTGAGCAGACCGATTCGTTCGATCCAGTTCATGTCGTATTGGGTGTTGACCCCGCCGTCGCCGAACCGGACCAGCGGCGTATAGTCGATCAGCGGCCCGGCCGCGATCACCACGCCCGCAGCGTGCGTGCCCGCGTTGCGGGCCAAGCCTTCGATCTCTTTGGCGGTGTCGAGTAGTTTGCGGATCTCCGGCCGCGTCGAGTAGAGCGACTTCAGCTCGGCGATCTGTTCGACTGCATTCGCGATCGACAGGCCCCCTGGCCCGGACGGAACCAGCTTCGCTACGCGATCGACGTCCGGCAACGGGACGCCCAGAGCGCGCCCGGCATCGCGGATCGCCGCCCGCGCCGCCATCGTTCCAAAGGTTACGATTTGGGCGACGCGGTCTTTGCCGTATTTCTCGGTGACGTAAGCGATCACTTCGTCGCGTCGCTCCACGCAAAAATCGGTGTCGATGTCGGGCATCGAAATGCGGTCGGGGTTGAGGAAGCGCTCGAAGACCAGGTTGAACTGCAGCGGGTCGAGATCGGTGATCTTCAGGCAATACGATACGAGCGAACCCACCGCCGAACCGCGGCCGGGGCCGACCGGAATGCCGTGATCGCGCGCGTATTTGATGAAATCCCAGACGATCAAAAAATATGACGAGAAGCCCATCGTGGTGATCACGTCGAGCTCGTACTCCAGGCGGCTGCGCAGCGCCGGGTCCGTGCGAACGCGCTCCTCGCCATAGCGCTCGATCAGGCCGCGTTCGCAGAGGTCGCGCAGGTACTCATTGTCGCCTGTTTCCGGCTGCCCATCGCGTTGCGGCACCGGGTACTGCGGCAAGTGGAATATCTTCTCGGGAATGCGTATGTCGATGCGCTCGGCGATCTTCACGGTGTTGTCGTAGGCTTCGGGTAGATCGCTCCACAAGTCGCACATCTCTTGCTCCGATTTCAAGTAGAACTCGTCGGAGTAAAAGCGCATGCGGTTCGTATCCGAAACCGTCTTGCCGGTCCCGATGCAAAGCAGGACGTCGTGTGCGCCCGCGTCCTTGCGCTCGAGATAGTGGGCGTCGTTGGTCGCGACGATCGGCACGCCGAGCTCTCGGGCCACGCGCACCAGGCCCTCGTTGATGAGATCCTGCTCGGGCATCCGGTGACGCATCACCTCGATGTAGAAACGGTCGCCGAAGATCTCTTGGTAGGTCTTGGCGTTGCGCAGTGCGCTCGTGTAATCGTTTCTTAGTAGCGGGGCCGCCACGAGTCCCGACATGCAGCCCGAGAGCACGATCAGGCCGTCGTGATGCTCGGCCAGCAAGTCCAAGTCGATTCGCGGCTTGTAATAGTAGCCTTCGAGAAATCCCTTTGAGACGAGGGCCGTAAGGTTCCGGTAGCCGACCAGGTCGGCTGCGAGCAAGGTCACGTGGGCCTCTTCGCGAGCCGTTCGGTCGAGACGGCCGCGCGGGGCCAGGTACGCCTCGCAGCCGACGATCGGCACCAGCCCAAGGTCGCGGGCGGTGTAATAAAACTCCATCGCGCCGTACATCACGCCGTGATCGGTCAATGCGACCGCCGTCGCGCCTTCTTCGGCGGCTCGGCGGCAGAGGCGATCGATTCGGCAGGCGCCGTCGAGCAGCGAGTACTCGGAGTGAACGTGGAGATGAACGAACCGGCTCACGTGATTTTCCGGGTTACCATCTTACGGACGCCCCGCGTTCGCCCCTCTCGCCGACGCGGAGCCGGGCGGGACGAGCGCGAAGCGTGCGGAGCGAAAGGAGCCCGTGACGATGGAACTCGAGCCCTATCTCTTCTTTCACGGAAAGTGCGAAGAGGCGCTCAACTTTTACGCGCAATGCTTCAATGGCACGATCGAAGGTCTTAGCCGGTTCGCCGGCAGTCCGATGGAGGCGAACGTCGGCCCTGAGTATCGCGACAAGGTCATGCACGCGAGCTTCGTGGCAGGCGCTCTGAAGTTTATGGCCTCCGACGGCAACCCGGGTGCGCCGCCCGACGGCGAGGACGATATCGCGCTTTCCGTCGCTACTAAGGACGCTGCCGAAGGCGAGCGCGTCTTTAACGCGCTCTGCGAGGGCGCAACCATCACGCAGCCTCTTTCCGAAGCTTTCTGGGGCGGGAAGTTCGGCATGCTCACGGATCGCTTCGGCGTTCAATGGATGGTGACGATCGGCACCTAGCGCTTGCGGCTGCTGCGAGGGCGCGGCTTGGCCGCGCTCTGCACCGACAGCTCCCAGCGATAGCCGTCGGGATCGTGAAACCACAGGGCCATGTTCGACGAACCGGGCGACGTCGGACCGATTTCGTCACCGGGATCTTCGACGTCGACGTGGTGCTTCTTCAGAACGCCGAGCGCATCGCGCAGCTCCTTCATGTTTTTCATATGAAAGGACATGTGTCCGATCGTCTTCGGGCGCGGGACGCCCGTCACGAGCCCAATAATGGTCTTGTCGTTCGTCAGCGCGACATAGCCGGGGCCCTGGCCCAGGACCTCGAGATCGAAGAGCGACCGCCACCACTTCGCGCTCTTGCGTGGATCCCGCACCGCCAACCCAAAGTGCCACACCGTCCCGAACTTGATCTTCACAATTTTCCTTCCTCAAGACACGGTTCACGCCGCACCCCGTAGACCACCTCGCCCTGTTGCGCAGTTTCAGAGCTCGGCTCACTGGATAGCCCCAGCCGCATGCAACATTCCCAGAACTCGGTCGACGGGCAGCGCGTAAACCGTGACCCCGCGCCGTCCGGTCATCGTCTTCGCTTCAAAGAGTGCGTCGTAAATTGACGCTTGCGTCGCTTCGACGGTTGCGCTGTAGAGCGCATCGAGAGCGTCGTTGTCTTCGAGAATCGGCTGCTTCGGCGCGGCGACGGTGAAGTTCGCGATCCGTTCGAAGACACGCGAGGTGGAAAAGGCGATAATGAGGTCGCCGCTGCCGACCGAGGATATGAGACCCGTGCGCGCCATGCCCATGGACGCGCGCAGCGCGAGCGCGCGCAGCTGGCGGCTGTCGAGCGGTGCGTTCGTCGCGACGACGACGATGATGCTGCCCGACGCCATGCGTCCCTTGACGGCGCCCATGTCATGCGGAAAGACCGGCTTGTATTCGTCCTTGAGACGTTCACCGACGGGGACGCCGACGATGGAAAGCAGCTGGCGGCAGCAGCCGGTGTTATCGTTCACGAGAACGCCGACCCGATAGCCGCCCACGTCGGAGGGCAGCACGCGCGAAGCCGAACCGATCCCCGCCCGAAATCCGAACGCGTTCATGCCGGTGCCGGCGCCGACGCTGCCGCGCGCAAACTCTCCGGGCGCTGCCTCGTCGAGCAGGCGAACGACATCCTCGGGACTCACCGCGCGCGCTTGAATGTCGTTGAGCAGTGCGTCGTCGCACTCGGCCACGACCGGCAAGGGGACGTCGTCGCCGCGTCCGATCGCGGGATGGTGTTCGATCACCCAGCTGACCACGCCGTCGGCGGCTCGCCCGACGTTGAGCGTATTGGTCAGGACGATCGGCTCTTCCAGGTAGCCGGACTCCTCGATCCAGTGCGTCCCGGTCATCTCCCCGTTTCCGTTGAACGCGAAGAAGGCGGCCGACACCTTATGGTCCCAAGGATCGTCGTTGGGGAGCACGGCGGTGGCGCCGGTCCGGATATCGCTGCCTTCGACTTTTGTCACATGCCCGACCCGAACACCGGGAACGTCGGTGATCCCGTCAAGCGGTCCGCTGGCAAAAAGGCCGAAGTGAAAGGGCAGAACGGCCCCGGCCGGCCTGGCTTGGAGGAGCATAGCAGCCAACAACGCCGGGAATAAGCGTATCCAACGCATTGCGTTTGCATTGGACTCCGTCGCCGCCGGGCCTGCAGGCTCGTTAACGCGTCGTGGGAAAGCAGATGACTAGGCAGTTTAAGCAAGAGGAGAGAGCACCATTCTTACCGTTCCGGATAAACTCAAGGTCGTCAAACTCTGGGAAAACCTCTCGGCACCCGAGCTGATCGAGCACGCGATTGAACGCGGCGAGGGCGTTCTTGGGCCCAGCGGTCAGCTGATCGTCGACACGCGTCCGCACACCGGCCGCTCACCGAAGGACAAGTTCTTCGTTCGCGAGCCCTCCAGCGAACGGCATATCGACTGGGGCGACGTGAACCAGGCGATTGCGGCCGAGCGTTTCGATGCGCTCTGGGAGCGCGTCGCGGCTTACCTGTCCGAGCGGGAAGCCTACTGCATGGACTGCTACGTCGGTGCCGACGAGCGTTATCGCGTACCGCTTCGCGTCTACACCGAGCTGGCCTGGCAGAGCCTCTTCGCGCGCGAGCTCTTCATCACGCCCGAGCGACCCGAACCCGACTTCGTGCCCGAGTTTACCGTCGTCGACGCGGCCCTCTTTCAAGCCGATCCCAAGCGCGACGGCACGCGGTCGGCAACCTTCATCCTCGTGAACTTCGAGCGGCGTCTTATCCTTATCGGTGGAACCAAATACGCCGGCGAGATCAAGAAGTCGGTCTTCACCGCGATGAACTATCTTTTGCCCCTGCGCGACGTGCTGCCGATGCATTGTTCGGCAAATGCCGGCAAGGACGGTGACGTCGCGATCTTCTTCGGACTCTCAGGCACCGGCAAGACGACACTCTCTTCCGACTCACACCGTCCTTTGATCGGAGACGACGAGCACGGGTGGTCGGATGACGGCGTCTTTAATTTCGAGGGCGGCTGCTATGCCAAGGTCATCCGCCTTTCAGCCAGCGCAGAGCCTGAAATCTGGGCGGCGACCAACCACTTCTCGACGGTGATCGAGAACGTGGTCTACGACGAGTACTCGCGCGCGCTCGACGTCGACTCGGATGCGAAGACCGAGAACACGCGCGCGGCCTATCCGCTGGCGTTCATCCCGAACACCGTGCCCGGAAGCCAAGGCGGTACGCCCAAGACGATTATCATGCTTACCGCCGACGCCTTCGGCGTGTTGCCTCCGATCGCAAAACTCTCGCCCGAACAGGCGATGTACCATTTCCTCTCCGGTTACACCGCGAAAGTCGCCGGCACCGAGCGCGGAATCAGCGAACCCCAAGCGACCTTCTCGACGTGCTTCGGCGCGCCGTTTATGGTGCATCACCCGACCGTTTACGCGAAGATGCTCGGTCAGAAGATCGACCGACACGATATCGCCTGTTGGCTGGTAAATACCGGCTGGACCGGCGGACCTTACGGCGTCGGCCGGCGTATGTCGATTGCGCATACGCGTGCGATGGTCAACGCCGCAATCGAGGGGCGAATTCCCGATGAGTTCGAAGCCGAGCCCTTCTTCGGCTTGAGGATTCCCAGGCAGGTGCCCGACGTGCCGCACGAGGTGCTTAATCCGCGCAACGCGTGGGCCGACAAAGCCGGGTATGACAAGCAAGCGCAGCATCTCGCGCAACTCTTCTTCGATAACTTCAAACGCTTCGAGCCGCACACGTCGGCGGCCGTCAATGCGGTCGCGATCAAGCCGCTCGCTCGGCCCTAATCGGCCCTTCAGGCGGGACCCGGCGGCCTCGGCTAAGATGTGGTGGTCATGAAAAGCAGCCAAATTATGGTCGGCGTGCTCGCTGCAGTGCTGGCACTGCCGCTCGCCGTCTCCGCACAGCAAACCCAGCCGCCCCCGGCCGCTCAGGCGCAAGGACCGGGCACGCCAAACGAGTCCGTTCTGCAGCACCGTTGGGCAAGGAACCTTGGGGGCATCAATCTTTCAAACCAGCAACAACAGCAGATCCAGTCGATCGTCCATCAATACTCCCAGGCACATCCAGCCGGCAGCCCGCGCGATCCGCAAGGCGCCCGCGATATGCGCCGGCAGATCATGGGCGTGTTGAGCCCCGACCAACAGAACCAGTTCCATCAGCAGATGCAAGAACGGCGCGCTCAGATGCGGCAGCGTCGCGAGGAGCAGGGTGGCCAGCAGGGCCCGCCGGCTGGGCAGCAGCCGCCCGACCAAGGACCGCCGCCCGGGCAGCAACCGCCCCCGGATCAGCAGCCCCCGAATCCGCCTTCAGCCTAGCCTATCGCTCGCCGATCTCCAACGCCACGACGTCGCCGCCTGCCTCTAGCTGCAGGGCGGCGATGTCTTTGACGACGTAGGTCGCAGCGCGCACAAACGCAAAAGGCCGCGCGCGCAAGACGGCCACGACGTCCATCCCGGCTTCGCGGCCGGCCGCAATGCCCTGCAACGAATCCTCCACCACCAGAGCCCGCCGCGGATCGACGCCCAAACGAGCCGCCGCAAAGAGATATCCATCCGGCGCCGGCTTGTTCCGGGCGACGTCATCCGCGGTTACCAGCAGCGGCGGTTGGGGCAGCTTGGCGTTGCCGATCAACCCGCGCGCGAATCGCGTGCCGCACGAGGTCACGATCGCCCAGCGGCTCCCCTGCAACCGCTCGAGACAGTCGTGCGCTCCCGGCATCGCGCGCGCGGCATCGTCGACCAGCGTGCCGAAAAGATCGAACAGAACCGCGTCGTAGCTAATCCGCACCGGGTAGAATCCTTCAGAGGATGCGCCGTGTGAGCATGATCCGACCGTTCCCTCTCGTCTGCGTCGCGGTAGCGTCCTTGGCGCTCGCGCCGGCATGTTCGGCCCAAGCGACCAATGCGGCTCAAAATCTAACCGTACCCGCGGGCTTTACGATTCTCACCATCGCGCACGTTCCGCAGGCGCGTGAGCTGGCGGCACTGCCCAACGGCGATCTCATCGTCGGTACAGAGAGCAGCGACGTCTACATCGTGCCGAACGCCGAAGCGAACCCGGCCGGCCGCCCGCGCGTGTTCACGACTATTCCGGATGATCGCGCGGCGGGTGTCGCCTTCTCGGCCGACCGCGCCGAGCTTTACATTGCGGGCGAACATGGCGTCTACGCGATGGCCTATCGCCCGGGCGGCGCGCCCGGAAGCCTTCGGTTGATCGCGCACGTACGCACCGGTCCGGTTGCGCCAGATAGCGACGGAGACATTCACAAAACCACGTCCGTCGTCGAGGCCGGCGGCATTCTTTACGTCAGTGTGGGATCGTCGTGCAACTCGTGTACCGAAGCCGATCCAACCCGGGCGTCGATTCTCCGCGTACCGGTAAGCGGAGGGAGCCTGGTGAAACGCGCGACGCGAATCCGCAACGCGATCGCCCTGGCGGTCAATCCGTCTACCGGCGCGCTGTGGGCCGGGAACGCCGGGCAAGATAATCTTCCTTTCGGCCATCCTTATGAGTTTCTCGACGACGTCACCTCGCACGTGGGCATTGCCGACTACGGTTGGCCGGAGTGCGAAGAGAATCGTCGCCCGTACGCACCCGGTGCGGACTGCGCCGCCACGGTCGAACCGCTAGTGGTCCTGCCGGCGTACTCGACGATCATCGGCGCAACGTTCTATCCCGAGAACCAGACCGGCCGTTATGCGTTTCCGAAACGTTATCACGGGTGGCTCTTCGCGACGGCTCACGGATCGTGGCATACCGCGCCGAGTGGTGGCTATGCGGCCGCGCCCCAAGTCGTAGTCGTTCCGATGACTGGCGATCGTCCGCTGACGCCGGTCGATTGGCAAAATCCGCAGACGCAATGGCGCACCTTTGTCGGCGGATTTCAGCCCAGCAGCCTCGAGCGGATCGGACGCCCTACGGGAATCGCGATCGGCGCTCAGGGCAGCTTGTTCGTTGCAGACGATCTTGCCAATGCGATTTATCGCATTCGTCCAAAAGGAAGAACGCCATGACCGACACCCTCGGCATCCTCGTTGGCGGCGGACCGGCGCCGGGCATCAACGGCGTCATCGCGTCGGCCGCAATGGAGGCCTTCAACTGCGGCTTGCGGGTGATCGGCATCTATGACGGCTACCGCGACCTGGCGGCGGGACGCACGCCGCGCATCGTCGAGCTCAGCTTCGATCACGTTTCGCGTATCCACACGAGCGGCGGGTCGATTCTACGCACCTCGCGCACGAATCCGGCCAAGGATTCGGCCACGTTGGATCGCACGGTCTCCTCGCTTGCGGCGCTCGGTCTTCGCTATCTGGTCTGCATCGGCGGTGACGATACGACCTACGGTGCGGCGATGATTGCCGAGCGCACTACGGGGCGCCTCGGCGTTGCGACGGTTCCGAAGACCATCGACAACGATCTTCCGCTGCCCGAGAACGCGCCCACCTTCGGTTTCGAAACCGCGCGTTCGGTCGGCGCCGGCATTCTCGAAAGTTTGATGGAGGATGCGCGCACGACCGAACGGTGGTACATCGTCGTATGCATGGGACGCAAAGCCGGCTCGCTGGCGCTGGGCATGTGCAAGGCCGCCGGCTCGACGCTCGCGGTCCTGCCCGAAGAGTTCCCCGAGGGCTCGAGGCTGGCCTCGCTTACCGACACCATTGTCGGCGCCATCGTCAAGCGCCGCGCGCTGGGTCGGCAGCACGGCGTCGTCGTGGTTGCGGAAGGGATCGCCGAGTGCATCGCTCCCGACGACCTCAGTGTCGCCCAAGGCGTTCCACGCGATTCGTTCGGCAACATCGCGCTGGCCGACGTTCCGCTCGGCACGCTGTTGCGCGACGCCGTC
>JASHXG010000138.1 GCA_030043675.1 Vulcanimicrobiota bacterium | reverse complement strand
GGTGAGATCGCCCACGTCCCGTTGATGCCCGGGCTGATGCCCTTGCCCGTATAGCCGGCCCCGTAGGCGCCTGAATAGTCGAAGCCGCTGGCGAGCTGCTGCGGTGAGTAGCCGGCAAAATGCGAGTAGACGCCGCGGACGTAGTAGCGGTGCGCCGGATCGTAGGTCGAGAGGTGCAGCACCGAGTCGACCGGCAGCGCGCGACTAAAGTGCGGCGTCTGCAGCGGAGCCAGTACCAGGTGGCGGCCGTAATAGAAGTAACCGAAGCCGGTGCCGAAGGCGTCGGAAAGCTGTCTGAGCGAGCCCGTGACGCTCAGCACCTCGCGTTGCGGCCACATGCCCACGCGCATGCCGCGCTTCCAGAAGTACTCCGCCGCCGTGCGGTAGTCGGCCTCGGTCGCGCCGAAGCGGTCGCCAATTTCTTGCGGCGACAAGAAGTGCCGGTAGTCTGCCGAGCGCGGATCGCTGGCCGATTCGGCGTACCGTACCAGTCCGGCCGGATCGCGCATGCGCACGAGCACCGAGACGGCCAACGCGCCCACGGTGACCGGCTTGACGAAGATCATCTGCTGGCGGATCGCCTTACCCCAGGTAAAGGAGGCCAGCTGCGGGGGCCCGGTGTACGGACGCAGCTGCCCGGCTGCAGCGACGTTCGCACTCGCCGGCGCGAGCAGCTGATTGGGCATCGCGGCCGGCGGAATCGTGGGTGCGCTTCCCCCGCCGTTGCATGCCGCAAGAACGCACACGGCTGCGAACGCTGCAAAACGCTTTTTCATCGCGTACCTCCGGCGCTGTTAGACATTGTGACAAAGCGGCGTATCATGGCGTCACGCAGTCTGGCCCGGACCGCGTCGAGCGTTGCGCCGAAATGCGTCTGGGCCGCCGTTACGATCGCGCTCGCCCCATCTGGAGAGCTGCTTTTGAAGACGACCGTTTCATCGGTGAGAATGGTCGAAACCGGATGGCCGTTGTCGGTAAAGGCAAAAAACGAAATCTGATCGCCTTGCCAGTCGTAATAGTTGTCGATCTCGTCGGCGAAAACGATACAGTCCGGCGGTCCTTGCAGCGGACCGAAAACCGAAACGTCGGTGTGTTCGCGGTAGCCGATAATCGTGTCCAGAAGCGCGCTCGACCGCTCGGTCAAGCGTGCGCGCTTGCCAGCGGAGGGGCCGCAGGATGAAGGCATCAGCGCGCCGCTCCTAACGCGGTCTTGCTCGCGGTAAAGAGTGGGCCCGGCAGGATACCAGTCCGGAATCGAGGCCGCTGCCTGCTCACACCCCAAGACCGGCGGCTTCGAGACCAGCGACACCGAGATCTTGGGTGCTGCGGTGAAGAGAAATGACGTCTTGGGCGGACAGCCTTCGAAGGGACCGGTATAGCCGCCCGCTCCGCTGGACTCCTCCACAATTTCGGTGCCCACCATTCTCCCGCCGAGCGAAAACGCCGTGCCCTTTTCCTCGTAGCTGCCGTTAGCCGCGATCGTCCGATCCTGATAGTGACCGTCGGAGTATTTTTCGTCGATGGTTTCGGCCGGCGAGTTCGTCCACGTTCCGTGGGAGCGCGAAAGAGTTTGCGGCGTGACGTAGCTCGTCGTCGTGTGCGTGGATTGCCCGCCCTGAGGAGCCTTCAGCTCCGACACCGATCCGTACAGCAGCGCTTGCGTCGCGCTCGTGTGCACGTAAGCATCGCTCACGGTCGTCGAAGACTGCAGCGGGGTCGTGTCGGTCTCCTTAACGTGCACATCGTTCGTTCCGGATGGCAAGCCCGGCCCAGTGGTCGGCGAAACGGTAACAACGCCCTTAATCGCGGTCGTACTCGTATTGGGCGGCTCGGGTGAAGGATAGCCGTACAAGTAAGTGTACGTCTGCGTTAGCGTGCCGTCGTAGTGTTCGGCTGGTACCGGCGACGGCAGCGGGGCCGGCGGCGGCGGCGTGATGCCGACGCTCGAGCTGCATGCAGCGAGTGCAGCCGATGCTACGAAGGTCGCTGCGGCAATCAGATGAAGCCTCAACGTTTCTCCTCGAGTGAAAAGTAGCGGCCGAATGTCCGCTCGGCGAAGCATCACGCTTCGAAGGAGCCGCGCGCGGTCCTCCAAAAACTTACCAGGTGAAGTCCTCGCCCCTTTTCGCCGCCCTCGCCGCGAATGCAATGCTCGCGGCTCTCTTCTTTTGCAGCGTACCATCCGCTGGGTCGGCGGCCGCGGCTGCGACGCCGCCCCCTACCCCGCCGCCGATCGGTAACCCGTCGACCACGCCGCTCCCTTCGCCCACGCCGGGAAATGGTGGGCCGTCGCTTGCGACGCCGTCGGCAACATTGCCGCCCGCGAAGCCTGCGGCCAAGGCTCACGCAACACCGACTCCGCCGGCTAACCCGCGCAAGGGGATCGAAGGCGTCTGGGAGGTGCAGCTTCAGCACCCGAACACCACCGATTACACCCACTTCATCTTAAAGCAGAGCGGCGACACGCTCACCGGCACCTATCTCGATGGATCGAAGAAGAAATATCCGCTGGCCGGATCCGTCGATGGCGAAGCGATTCGCATGATCGTCTCCATGCCCGACGGCACGTCGCTGCTCTTCGAAGGAAAGCTCGACGGCACGACGGACATGCTCGGCATGTTCACTTCGCCGAAGGAGCAGGTGCCGTTCACCGCCTCCTATCGCGCCAAAGAGAAGTGGATCGAGAACGTCAATCCGGCACCGGGAGGCCTCGGAATGCCGAACAGCGGCGGCGGAACGGGCGGCACGTACACTCCGCCGTAACTCCCAGCGTCCCTTAACGGGAGCAGGCTGGAGCCGTAAGCGAGGCGTGCGACTTTTTCGCAAAAGCCATGGATGGCGTTTTCATTTGGTGTTGCGAAAAAGCGCACGAGTAGGAGCGAGCAGGAGGCGAGCGACGAACGTCCGAGCGACGGCTTCGGCCTGCTCCGTTAAGGGACGCGACTATTTAGAGGCAGACTGAGCGAGGCGCGATTCGACGTAAGGAACCAGGCCGCCGGCGTCGATCAGCGAGCGCATGAACGGCGGAAACTCCGCCGAGTGGTATTCGGTGCCCTTGGTGATGTTTCGGATGATCCCGGTCGCGGGCTCGAGCTCGATCTCGTCGCCTGATTCGATTCCCTCGACGGCGTCGGACGATTCGAAGATCGGCAAACCGATGTTCAACGCGTTCCGATAGAAAATTCGCGCGAAGCTCTTCGCCACGACTGCTGCCGCGCCCGAGCCTTTGATCGCGATCGGCGCGACCTCGCGGCTCGAGCCGCAGCCGAAGTTGGTATCCGCGACGATGACGTCACCCGCCTTCATTCGCGAGGTAAACTCCGGATCGATGCCTTCCAGTGCGTGCTTCCCGAGTTCGCCCGGGTCGATGATATTGCAGTACTTCCCCGGAATGATCACGTCGGTATCGACGTTTTTCCCGTACTTATGGGCGCGTCCGCGCAGCTTCGACTCCATCGCTTTTCCTTCTTATACTGGCGCGAGCTCTAGAACCCGGGGATCGGTGATCTTGCCGGTGAGCGCCGACGCGGCGCAGGTCGCGGGCGACGCGAGGTAGATCTCCGCCTTGGGCGAGCCCATTCGCCCGACGTAGTTGCGATTGGTCGTTGAGATCGCGCGCTCGCCGTCGCCGAGCGTGCCCATGTGGCCGCCGAAGCACGCGCCGCAGCCGGGCGTATTCACCGCGCACCCGGCAGCCGCCAGCGTCGTCAGCACGCCCTCTTGCGCGGCTTGCATCCAGACTTTCTGCGAACCTGGGTTCACGATCACCCGCAGGCTCGGCGCGATCCGCTTGCCTTCCAGAATCTTGGCAACGATGCGCAGGTCTTCCATGTAACCGTTCGTGCACGAGCCAATGAAGACTTGATCGACCGGGATGTCGTCGCGCGCGATCTCGGAGATCGGGTGAACGTTGTCGGGTGTATGCGGACAGGCGATCTGAGGCTCGAGCGAGCCGACGTCAATCGAGATGACACGCTCGTAGACGGCGTCGGCATCGGGCCGCTCGACGATGAAGGGTCGATCGGTCCGCTCCTTCACGAACGCGATCGTCTTCTCGTCGGCCTGGAAGATGCCGTTCTTGGCACCGGCTTCGATCGCCATGTTTGCCATGGTGATGCGACCCGTGATCGACAGCGAGTCGACGGTCGTGCCGTGATACTCGATGGCGCGATACGTGGCGCCGTCGATCCCGAGCTCGCCGACGGTGCGGAGCATGATGTCCTTGGCATAGACCATGCGTCCGGGTTCACC
>JASHXG010000137.1 GCA_030043675.1 Vulcanimicrobiota bacterium | reverse complement strand
TCACCGAAGCGGAGCGGCGCGCCTTTGCCGATCGCAATGCTTATCTCGGCGATCCGGACTTCGTGACGGATCCGGTTTCGCAGCGGCTCTCGCCCTCGTACGCCGCGAGGCTGCGCGCCCAGATCGCCCCGGATCGCGCGACCCCTTCGGTCGAGGTGAGGCCCGGCCTCGGCGTCGCCGAGCGAAGCGATGGTGAGACAACGCACTATTCGATCGTCGATCGTTGGGGAAATGCGGTTGCCGTGACTTACACGCTGAACGACTGGTTCGGCGCGGGGGTCATCGCCGGTACGACCGGATTCTTTTTGAACGACGAGATGGACGATTTCACCGCCAAACCCGGCGTACCGAATATGTACGGTCTGGTCCAGGGCGAGCGCAACGACGTCCAGCCGCGCAAACGCCCGCTCTCGTCAATGACGCCGACCATCGTCACCAAGGACGGCAAGCTCGTGATGGTCACCGGAAGTCCAGGCGGCTCGCGCATCATCACCATCGTGCTCGAAACGATACTCGGCGCCTTGGTCTATGGTATGAACGCGCAGCAAGCGGTGGATGCGCCGCGCACGCATATGCAGTGGTTGCCCGATCGGCTGGAGTACGAACCTGGAGCGTTGAGCGCGCAAACGGCAGGCGCGCTGAGAGCGATGGGATACGCGCTACGCGAGATCCCCGAGTGGGGGTCCGCGCAAGTGGTGACCGTCGATCCCCGAACGGGCCGGCGCTACGGCGGGAGCGACCGGCGCCGCCCGAGTGGCGCAGCTATCGGCTACTAGCCGCGCTCCCCTTGGACTTTGCCACTAGGTTCCGGCCGGTCTCGGCTTGTATAGTGCTCGTATGCAATCGCTGAGTGCTGCGCGCGTGAACGAGCTGCGGCTCAGGGCCAACGACGTGCGTCAGGGCATTATTCGCTCGCTGGTGGCGGCGGGCTCCGGCCATTCGGCCGGTCCGCTCGACATGGCCGACATCTTCACGGCGCTTTACGGCTACCTGCTGCACCACGATCCGGCCAACCCCGAATGGCCCGAGCGCGACCGACTGCTGCTCTCATGCGGACATATTGCGCCGGTGCGGTACTCGGCGATGGCCAACTTCGGCTACTTCCCGGTGGAAGAGCTGCTGACGCTGCGCAAGTTCGGCTCGCGCCTGCAAGGACACCCCGAACGCGTGCGCCTGCCGGCCGTGGAGACGACGTCGGGTCCGCTCGGGGAAGGACTCGCGCAGGGCGTGGGCATGGCCCTGGGCGCGAAGATGGATCACAAGGATTTTCACGTTTGGGTCGTTACCTCCGATGCCGAGCACCAGTGCGGCTTACACTGGGAAGCCGTGATGACCGGAGCAAAGTTCGCGCTTGGTAATCTCACCGCCATCATCGACCGCAACTTCATTCAGATCGACGGCAGCACCGAAGAAGTCATGCCGCTCGAACCGCTGGCCGAAAAATACCGGGCCTTTAACTGGGAAGTCCTCGAGTGCGACGGCAACGACATGGCGGCGTTCATCGAGACCGCCGAGCGCGCGCTCGAAGTAAAGGACAAGCCGCAGGTGATTGTTGCAAAAACCCTGGCGGGCAAGGGTGTTTCATTCATGGAGGGCGACTACACGTGGCACGGCAAGCCGCCCAACGCGCAGCAAGCCGACGAGGCGCTCCACGAGCTGCAGGCCGAACGTGAGAGGATCCTGGCCGGTGCGTAGCATGGAGGGGCGTCCCGATACCGCCGCCGAGGCGATGCATTTAGTCGATTATCATGCCGGTGACCTCAAGCAGGTGCCGACGCGCAACGGCATGGGCGAGGGATTGATCGAGGCCGGATCGCGCGATCGCAATGTCCTTGGAGTTTGCGCCGACCTTTCGGAATCGACGCGTTTCGAGGGTTTCAAGAAAGCCCACCCCGATCAGTATATCGAGATCGGCGTCTCCGAGCAGATGCTGGTCGCGATGGCCGGCGGGCTCGCGGCGGTGGGCAAGATTCCGTGGATCGCGAGTTACGCAATGTTCAATCCGGGCCGCTCGTGGGAGCAAGTTCGCACCATCATGGCGCTCAACGAGACGAACGTGAAGATTGCGGGCGCGCATGCCGGCGTTTCCGTCGGACCCGACGGCGCGACGCACCAAGCGATCGAAGATATCGCGATCATGCGCGTAATCCCGCACATGATGGTCGTCGTACCCTGCGACGCCGTTCAAACGAAGAAAGCGGTGCTGGCGCTCTCGCAAACATGGGGTCCGACCTATCTGCGTTTCGGGCGCGATAAGTCGCCCGTCATCACGACCGAGCAAACGCCCTTCGCGATCGGGAAAGCGCAGACGTTCCGCGAAGGCGGCGACGTCGCGATCGTCGCCTGCGGCATCTTAGTCTACAATGCCTTGATCGCGGCCGATCAGCTAGCGCGCGAGGACGGTATCGAAGCGCGGGTCGTAAACAATCACACCATCAAGCCGATGGACGAAGATGCGATCGTCGAGGCCGCCCGCGTATGCGGCGCGATCGTTACGGTCGAGGAGCACCAAAAACAGGGCGGCATGGGCTCGCGTGTGGCGGAGATCCTGGCGGCGGCGCGCCCGGCGCCGATCGAGTTCGTCGGCGTCGACGACCGCTTTGGACAATCCGGCGATCCGGCCGAGCTGATCGAGTACTACGGGATGGGCGTCGACGCGATCAAAGCCGCGACGCGCCGCGCCTACGCGCGCAAGCGCGAGAAGGCTTAGCGCCTAGCGCCGCAGCCCCAGGTCGGCAATCAGCGCGCGGTAGCGCTCGAGATTCTTCGACTGCAGATAGTTGAGCAGACGGCGGCGCTGACCAACTTGCAGCAGCAGCCCGCGACGGCTGTGATGATCCTTTTTGTGGATTTTCAGGTGCTCGGTAAGGTGATTGATCGATGAGCTGAGGATTGCGATCTGCACCTCGGCCGAACCGGTGTCGTTCGACCCGCGGCCGAATTTGGCGGCGATATCCGCCTTCTGTTCCTTAGTGAGCGGCACGAATGGACTCCTTAAGCAGGATGGTCTCGCTCGGGTACAGACTGCGCGCGTCCGTCCCGGCGACCGGCCCAGAATATCAGACTCGGGCCCTTCGAAGCAAGAGCGCTCGCGCGCGGCAGAGGGGCGGGAGCCCCCGATTGGAAGCAAGGCGCAGATGGATTTGAACATTCGCGGGCGGGTCGCGCTGGTGGCCGGCGCGAGCGCAGGCCTGGGCGAAGCCGTAGCGCTGGCGCTCGCGCGCGAAGGCGTCCGCCTGGCGCTGGCGGCGCGCCGCATCGATCGGCTCGAAGCGGTCGCGGCGCGCGCCAAAGAGCTCGGGGCCGCGGACGCGCACGGTTTTTCGCTCGACCTGACCGAGCCGGCCTCGATCGCGGCGATGCTGGACGGAGTGCGCGGCGCATTCGGCGACGTCGATATCATCGTCCTCAACGGCGGCGGGCCCAAGCCGGGCCGGTTCACCGACCTCACGATCGACGACTGGGACGCGGCGTACCGACTGCTTCTGCGCAGCATGCTCGTACTGCTCGACGCGGTCGTTCCCGCGATGCGGGCCAACGGCTGGGGACGAATCGTCGCGCTCACGTCGACCTCGGTGAAGCAGCCGATTGAAACGCTCGCGCTCTCGAATGTATTTCGCACGGCGCTGGTTTCG
>JASHXG010000136.1 GCA_030043675.1 Vulcanimicrobiota bacterium | reverse complement strand
CGCTCGGCGGTGCTCGTGAAGCTCCTTCAGGACGAGGGCATCGGCGTCAACGGGGTCGTGCTGCTCTCGTCGTTCTTGAACGCGAATATCGACTACAATGACGGTGCGCCGGTCGGCGGAGGCGACTGGGCGTACGTCCTCTATCTGCCGACCGAGGCCGCGACGGCCTGGTTTCACCGCGCGCTGCCGAATGCGCCCGCGCTCGCACCGCTGCTCTCCGAGGTGGAAAACTTCGCGCTAGGCGACTATCTGGACGCGCTCGGGCAAGGGGCGCTGCTCCCGCCTGCGCGTGTTGACGAGATCGTGGCGAAGCTCCACCAATATACCGGGCTTTCGGAGCAATATATCCGCAACTCGAATCTGCGCATCCCGTACGATCGCTTTCAGAACGAGCTCTTGCGCGAACGCGGCGTGACCGTCGGCCGGCTGGATTCGCGCTTCCAGACGTACGTGCTCGATCGGGCCGAAGTCTCGCCGGATTGGGATGCGACCGATGCGGCGATCGACTCGGCCTTCGTTTCAACCGGAAACTATTATCTGCGTCAAGTGCTCAGGTACAATACGCCGCTGCTTTACCGGGCCGAGATCTACGACCTGATCTACGCGGACGATCAGACGTGGGACTTCAAGCATGGAATGGACGTGCAGGTGCTCAACGTGGCGCCAGATCTCGCTCAGGCGATGACGTACAACCCGCAGCTAAAGGTTTTTTCGGCCAACGGTTATTTCGATTTCGCAACGCCGTTTTTCGCGACGGTGTACGTGCTCAATCATCTCTATCTTGAGCCGGCCCTGCACAAGAACATTACGTTCGGCTTTTATGAGTCTGGGCACATGGTCTACCTGCACCCTGCGGCTCTCGCGCGCTTTCACGCCGACCTGGAACGCTGGTACGCGCAAACGCTGGCGAGTACGTCTGGGAAGTAAAGGAGAAACGTGCTTATAAAGTCCGTCGCATCAACGCTGCTGGCTGCCCTGCTCGTGGCGGCCGCGCCTAAGCCGGCGCCGACTCCGCCGCCCCCCGGGGCGGCCGCGCCCGACGCCGTGACCCAGCATACGATCTCGCTCGGCGGCCGGTCCTACGCCTACACCGCGCGGGCCGGAACGATCGCGCTGGAAAACGAGAAGGGCGAGCCGACCTGCCGGATGTTCTATACGGCCTTTACGCTCAACGGCGCCGACCCGCGCTCGCGTCCGGTGACCTTTCTCTATAACGGCGGGCCGGGAAGCTCGACGATCTGGTTGCGGATGGGCTCCTTCGGCCCGATGCGCGTGCTCGTCGGCGACGCGCGGCCTACGCCGAACGCGCCTTTCAATCTGGTCGAGAACCAATACTCGCTGCTCGATCGCACCGATCTCGTCTTCATCGATGCGCCGGGCACCGGCTTTAGCCGGATCGTCGGTGCAGGGACGCCGAAGGATTTCTTCGGCGTCGATCAGGACGTCGCGGCTTTCGGGCAGTTCATCTCGCGCTACATCACGACGTTCGATCGTTGGAACTCGCCGAAGTTTCTCTTCGGAGAGTCTTACGGAACGCCGCGTTCCGCGATGCTGGTCAACTACTTACAGAATCACGGAATCGGCGTCAATGGCGTCGTGCTGCTCTCCTCGATCCTCGACTTTGGCTTGGACTGGGACGTAAACTTCACGCCGACGGCGATCGGCGGGGGCGACTGGGCCTTCGTGCTCTATCTGCCGACCATGGCCGCCGCCTCGTGGTATCACAACATGCTTCCCGGGCCGGCCACGACCTTGCAGGCGTTGCTTCCGCAAGTCGAGCAGTTCGCGATGGGTGAGTATCTCAACGCGCTGGCGCAAGGCGCGAGGCTTTCGCCGGCGACTTACAACGACGTGGTGGCGAAGCTGCACCAATACACCGGGCTGTCGGAGCAATTCATCCGCAACTCGAACCTGCGCATTCCATACGCGCGCTATACGACCGAGCTGTTCCGCAACAGCGGTGAGATGACCGGGCGCTACGACGCCCGCTTCACCTCGGTCAATCTCGATCGCATCTCCAACGTGCCCGACTTCGACCCGACCGACGCGGCGATCGATTCGGCCTTCGTCGCCACCGGCAACGTCCTCGTGCGCCAAATCCTCGGCTACCACACCGACTTGGTCTACCTGCCCGAGATCAACGTCTTCCGGCAATGGGATTGGAAGCACAACGGCAACCTGCCGACCAACACCGCGCAGGATCTCGCGCGCGCCATGACCTTCAATCCGAATCTGCGCGTTTTTTCCGGCAACGGCTACTACGATTTTGCCACGCCGTTCTTCGCGACCGTCTACACGCTCAACCACTTGCAGCTGCCGCCGCAACTGCAAGCGAACATCACCTACGGGTTCTACGAATCCGGACACATGGTCTACCTCCATACGCCGGCACTCGCGCAGTTCCACGACGACCTCGAGCGCTGGTATGCCCAGACGCTGCAAGCCGGCCGCTAACGCGCGGCCGGCACGCGGCTACCAGGCCGGATACTTCACGCCGGAGAGACGGTTCACCGCGAAGCCCAGCAGGGTCAGCATTGCGACCGCAAGCACGATGATCGCATAGTCGCTCCACTGCGGCATGATGCCGAGCGAGACGATCAGCGTGGTCGCGCCGGCCGGCGCGTGTTCGCTGTGCGTCGCAATAGTGAGCCCAGCGGTCAATGCCAGCGCGATCGCGGCGGCCAGGACGCGGTGGGTGCCGATAGGCGTGCCGAACGGTACCGCGACCAATCCGGTAACGGCCAACGCGGCGAAGCCGGCGCCGGCGCCGATGAAATGTCCGACCAAGACGTGTCGAGGCGACGAATCCTTGCCGAGTGGGTCGGCAAAGAGCATGATCGCGCTCGGTCCGAGCGACGGAAACAGGAACGGGCGACCCGTCAGGAGCGCGACCACCCCAATCGCGACCATCGCGACGAAACACCAGAGCAGCGTGCGCCAGACACGCGATCGCATTAGTGCGCCATTGCGTCGAAGCGCTCCAGCGTCTGCCGATAGATCGCGGACAGCTTCGCATAGGCGTCGCGCATATCCGGAGTCGGTGCGGAGTCGGCGCTCTCGACGGCGCTCAAGAGATACTCGAGCGCCCCGTCCAGATAGAGGAAGCTGGTGAAGTCATGCGAGTAGGCGCCGATCGAATCGTCCGGACTTGAGGGCGGCGGTTCGCCGATGATTTGCGTGCGTAATTCGCTCGCGCGATCGGGGGAAAGCCGCTTATTCACGAGCTGTTCGGCGTGGCTGCGCGAGATCGACACCTGCGCGCGCAGCGCGACGATCTGACTTGCAAGATCGTATTGTGCGCGCAGGTCGGCGTCGGTAGCGGGTACGCGCGGATCGCGCCGAACGGTCGCGTTGCGCGTAAGGACGCTTCCGTTGACGCTCAAGCGTACGACGTAGCTTCCCGGCGGCACCAGCGGCCCCTCGGGCGAGTCTTCGTGGAAGTCCCAAATGAAGCGGTGCGCCCCGGCCGTTGCCGAGGGCACGGGATAGCGCCTGATCCAATAGGCGGTGAAGTCGACCGATTTCGGGTTGGCGGATTTCAGCGGCTCGTTGCTCGACCAGCGGCGCACGATCCGGCCGTCGCTCGTCAAGATCTCGACTGTTACCGGGGTGCGCGGCACGTCGGGAAGGTAGTAATCGATGTACAATCCGCTGGGAGCGTTCTCGGCCTGCGGCTCGTCGAGCGGCAGCGGTGTTCCTTCATTGAATGCACCCGGGCGCACGCGATACGCGATCGCCGGAGAAAAGAGGTAGGGACCCCGCGCGCCGAGCGCATCGGCCATCTGGCGCAGCGGCGCGACGTCGTCCAGCACCCAAAACGCGCGGCCGTGCGTCGCGACCACGAGATCGTCGTGGCGTACGGCAATGTCGCGAATCGACGTGACGGGCAGGTTCAGCTGGAGCGGCTGCCAGTGCGCGCCGTCATCGAACGAGACGTAAACGCCGCGCTCGGTGCCGGCGTAGAGAAGTCCGCGCTGACGCGGATCCTCGCGCACCACATT
>JASHXG010000135.1 GCA_030043675.1 Vulcanimicrobiota bacterium | reverse complement strand
ATGCATTCCGTCGAACGAGAGCAGCAGAGCGGCAACCGTCGCGAAAAGGGTCGAGGCCGTGATGCGCTTAGCGAAAGCGTACAGCAGCACCACAACGATCGCTCCGAAGACGACGTCGAGGAATCGCCAGCCGTACGGATTGTCGCCGTCGCTCATGTGCCCGACGATGGCATTGAGCCCCGTCCAGCCTCCTAATCCATGGCCGTGCGGCATCCCGCCGAAGAGCATCATCGAGAACGTAACCAACAGCTTGCTCAGCGGAGGATGCGTATTCTCGTAGATGCGCATGTTCTGCAGATACTCTTCTCCGGCGCGTGCGAAGTAGAGCTCATCGAAAATTCCGCAGTGCGAAATGCCGGGCAGGGTCCAGCAGCTACTGCCCATGGGATACCAATATCCCACGAACGAAAGGATGAAGTTGCCCAGGCCAAGGACAGCCATAATCGCATAATCGAGCGGCCAGCGAAGCGCACTCAGGCCTTCGCGCGGATCGAACCAGTTGCGTGCACCGGCTTGGGTCGCCGCAGCAGCGGCCGCTGCTACGCGTTCGACCGGTTGCGGCGGCGCAGCTTTCTGTGCGTCGGGACTCGGCGCGCTTGCGCCGAGATATTGATACCCGAGCACGAAAAACGTTCCGACCGCTACGATCGAAAAGAGCGTGGTCCAAATGCCCCAAAGATTCTGGGCATTCGTCCCCGGCACGCTGTTGGTGACGACGTAGAAATACTGGAGAGCGTACTCGAGGTTTGCGAAGAGCACGATCGAGAGCGCCACGGCTCCCCAAAAATACCGGCGCGCAAATGGAATGCAGGCGATCGTGAAGAGCAGGCCGTTAAAGAGGTAGCGTTCGTGCATGCGGGTCGCCAAGACGAAAAACGCCAGCGATGCGATCGCGCACCCTTCCAACAGAGCCTGTGACGTACGGTCTTGAGCGTAGCGCCACACGATCAGGGCGAGCGCTGCGAGGACCAGGGCGATGCCCCAGACGTACTGCGGCATGAAGAGGATGTTCTGGTAATCCGCCGCCCAGAGATTGCCGCGCAATGCCCAGAGATTGAACGCATTGACGCTGTTGTACGGGTAGACGCTCGAACCGTAGACGTAGCGGTCCAGCAGCCAGCCGAACGCGGCAATCGGATTGCCGGGATGGAACGGCTCGGTGACGGCTAGCGCAAGGAGCAGCGTGACGGCGGCGCCGACGGCGCTCGCGACGACCCGCTCGCGCCGCCGCTGCGGATCGACGAACGCGAACGCGACAAAGAGCGGCAAGAGCACCGCGGCCTGCGGCTTGATCAGCAGAGAGTACCCGAAGGCCAGCCACCCAAAGACGATCCACCAGTTGATGTCTCGGCGCGAGTGCGGGTCATCGCTGCGAAGCAGGCAATAGATTCCAAGCAGCGCGAGGCCGCCGGAGATCGAGTCGACCTGACCCCAAAGCGCCGAGATGTAAATCGTTGCAGGGTTGAGCAAGTAAAGCGCGGCTGCGCCTAGCGCCACGCCGACGCCGGCGAAGCGACGCACGATCGCGTAAAGAAGCACGCCGACGCCGAGATCGGCAATGACCGCAGGCAGTTTGACGAGCGCTCGCAGGATCGCGTATCCGCGATCGTGGCTAGCGAAGAACAAATGCCAGAAATGTCCGACGACCGCGAGGACGTAGAAGTAGCCGGGAGGATAATCGGCAAACCCGACCGTGCCGTAGAACGTAGAAAAACTACGCTCGCTTAGCGCCAGCGCCCACGCGATGTAGGTCTGTATGTCGGTCTTAAAGCCTTCGTTTTCTAGGAACGGCAGCCGCAACGCCAGCCCCAGCACGACCAGCGCCGGCAAGGCCCACGTTAAGGAAAGCTCCCGCGTTGACGAGCGAATGGATGCGTTGATCCCGATCTCTCCCTTCGTCCTCAACGGGCGGCGACAACCTCGAGCGTATTCAAGAGAAACTCACGCAGCTCGCGATTGGCGAGCCCTTCCACGACGGCGAGATGTTCTGCGGCAGCATGCTGGGCGGCCTCTCGCGCTCCCAACCGGTCGAGGGCTTCGACGACGCGCTCGACGGCCGGCGGCTCCAAGGGGTCCCCGAGCGCATAGGCACCGGCTACCGCATCGCGTGCCGGCGATGGGGGCTGCGCGATCGCCCATACAACTGGAAAGGTCCACTTGCGGCGCGCAATGTCGATCCCGGAAATCTTTCCGGTCTGGTCAACCGTCGACCAGATGCCGGCGACGTCGTCGCGAATTTGGAACGCCATCCCGTACGCGTGTCCCACCGCGCCGTAGGCGGCCACCGACTCTTCCCCGCAACCTGCCGCGTAAGCACCCAACCGGCACGATGCATCGAAAAGCTGTGCAGTCTTGCACTCGATCATTCGGTAGTAGCCGCGAAGGTCGACGCGTCGCTCCGATTCGAAGTGCAGGTCCAGCGATTGCCCCTCGCACATGACCGCGTGCGCCTCGTGGAGCAAGGCGATCATCTGCAACACGCGGCCGGGCTCGAGATGTCTGGCCGCATGCTCGAGGCTCAGGAAGCTAAGGGCGCACATCGCATCTCCGGCGTTGATCGCTTGCGGGATGCCGTACGCGCTCCAGAGCGTCCGCCGTCCGTGGCGCAGCTCGTCCCGATCCTCGATGTCGTCGTGGACGAGCGAGTAATTGTGGAAGATTTCAACTGCGACTGCCGCGTCGAGAGCGTGATCGACCGGCGCATCTTCGCTGGTCGCGACAAGCATGACGATCTGCGGGCGTAGCCGTTTGCCGCGTCGCGCCGGGCCGTATGGAGCATAGCCAAAGTGGCGCAAAAGCATATCGGAGATCTCTTTCGATCCCCGATAGCCGGTAATCCGTTCCTCGAGGGCGCTCTCGAAGCGCTCAGACGGGCTGACGGCTCAGCTCCTCCATTCGCGCCTCGACTCGATCGACGAGCCATCCCGGCGTTGACGCGCCCGACATCAAGCCGGCAACTTTGACGCCTTCGAACCACTGCGGCTGCAGCTCCTCCGGCCCTTCGATATGATAGGCTCGCGCGCCGTGCGATTCGGAGAGATCTGCGAGATGCTTGGTGTTGGCCGATGTCTTTCCGCCGACGACGACCATGACCTCGACGTCTTTGGCTAGCCGCAAGGCTTCGTTTTGACGATTGTGCGTATCGGTGCAGATCGTGTTGACGGCGCGAACCTCGTAATATTTCGCAGAGAGCGCTCGCACGATATCGGTGAACCCCTCACCTGACCAGGTGGACTGGACGACCACCCCAACGCGACTCGAACGCGGCAACGCCTCGACGTCGGCCGGACTCTGAATGCACCAGGCGCCGGGCACGTGGCTGAGCGTGCCCTTGACTTCCGGATGGTTCGGATCGCCGATCACGATGATTTTGTAGCCGTCGGCCTTGAGCTTCTCGGCCTGCACGTGAATCTTGGTCACCATCGGGCAGGTCGCGTCGATGATCTCGAGACGCTTCTCCTTGGCCTTATCGAAAACTTCGACCGGCAAGCCGTGGGCGCGCACGAACAGCGCGCCGGCATCTACCTCGTCGACCGATTGCGCGTTCTTGAGCCCGCGCGCAGACAACGATTCGACCATCTGCGGGTTGTGAACGACGTGGCCCAGGGTCGTAACGTCGCCCCGCGAGGCGATCGCCTCCTCGGCCTTCTTCACCGTAATGGCAAC
>JASHXG010000134.1 GCA_030043675.1 Vulcanimicrobiota bacterium | reverse complement strand
GGAGGCTAGCCGTGCGAGGCTAAGCCTACGTGGGCCTGCTCGCCTGGCCAGGCCTCCGAGTCGAGCGATGCCAGGATATCGCCGGCGACCTGCGCGGCCATGACCCGCAGCTCCGGCACGGCCGTCACTTCGAAGCGCGAACCGCGCGCCGGCGGTCCGGCGATCCAGAGCCCCGGGACCGGCCGGCCGTTCGCGTCGATGGCCGCGAGGTTCACGTTCGCGCGAATGCCGGGCCCGCCGGGCTCGAACGGCAGAGCGCTGCGGCCGGGACCGGTGCAGTTCACGATCCAGTCGGGACGCAGCTCGACCGTTGCGCCGCCGGCGAGCGCGAGCGTGGCGCAGCCGCCTTCCATCGCGCTCAAGCGGCCGGCGTAGGCGGTCAGGCGCCCCGAGCGCCGGTAACGTTCGCGTACCGCATCGACCTGCTGCGGGGCCCGGTGGCGATGGCGTTCCCAATGAACGCGCACGTGACGCTCGAAGCGCTGCTGCTCGTTTGCGGGGAGACGCCGCCAGATCGCTTCGCTCTCCGGACGGATCGCATCGAGCACGGCGCGCCAGTCGAATCCGCGCGCCGCTGCGGCCCGCACGTGGCGGCGGAAACTGCGCACGATCGAGCGCGCGTCGGCACCTTCCAGGGCCGGCACGACGTCAAAAGGCGCGATCTCGGCGTGCACTTCGGGGAAGCGGCCCCGGCGCGAAACGATGTAGACGGCGCCGCGATGCGCGCACGCGTCCAGAGCCACCAGAACGTCGAGCGCCGTGAGCCCCGAACCGACGAGCAGCACGTGGCCGCCCATCTTCCGGTAGTCGAATCGCCACGGATCGGCGACGAAGCCCAGATGTTGGCGCACCTCGCGCGGCAAGAAGTCGACGTTCGGTCTTTGGTTTCCGGTGGCGAAGACAACCGCACGCGCGTCATAGCGCGGGCCCAGGCTCGTTTCTATGAGGAACCTTCCGTTCCGGCCGCGCCGCACCGCATCCACGCGATCGGCGATGCGAGAGAACCTCGGTCGTTCAAACGCGCGCGCCGCTGCCTCGGCCACGTAGTCGCCGTAGAGCCGGCGCGAGACGAAATCCATTGGGCCGCCACGCGGGCCGAGCCAGCGCACGAAATGATTCGGATCGTCGGGATCGAGGCTCATCGATCGCGCGCGGGTATTCAGGACGTGTTCGGCATGCTGAGTGCCATAGGCCGCGCCGCGGCCGAGCTCGGCGGGTTCGAAGAGCGCGAGCGAGAGATCCGAATCGGCTCGGCGCGCCAACTGTACGGCTAGCGCGCAACCGCTAAATCCGCCCCCGACGATAGCGACGTCGCACTCGATCATCGGCGCGCGAGCTCGCCGGCTGCGAAGACGACCTCGTCGTACGTTCCAAACGCAGTTTCGCAACGCCGCGTGGCTTGGTCGTAAATCAGAAACTTTTCGAGCGGCTGGGAATAGACGTGCAGCGAGACGGCGGGTGCATCGCGTCTCGCGCTGACCTTGTGGAGGTCGAAGCGTCCGGAGCGCAAATCGAGGCCCCCGCGTTCCAACGTGCGCGATCCGCGGGCACCGATGCGCGCGTGGCCGGGGAGGTCTCCCCGGTCGAGACGCTCGTAATCATCGATCTCGAGCCGGCCCTCGAGAACCGTGAGCCAACAATGCTGGCCGCCGTGATCGTGGAGGGCCGAAGCGGCGCCCGGCGACCAGTTGAGCAAGAGCACCTCGAAGCGATCGTCCCGGTAGAGACAGGTACGGGTGTAACTCTTGGGCCGCGAGACGAGACGTCCATTGAGGGGCGCCCCGCCGGAACAAGCCGATCGGAGCAGGCGAGCCATCTCATCCAGGCTGCGGTCCAAGGGCGGAGTACATCGCAGGTCGTCAACAAGCTCGTGAAACACGAATGCCTCCCTCAAACAAAAAGATGACTCAAGTCATCTTCTTCCTACGTTCGCCTACTCCTGCGAGGCTTAGGCCCGCCAGCGAAGATCGGGCTGGCGGGCGGCGCGCGTCTCGTCGACGCGGCCGACGACGGTGGCAGTCGGTGCGTCAAAGAGTTCTTGGGGGTTCGTCTTTGCCGTCTCGACGATCCCATGCAGCGCGGCGGCGAAATCGTCGAGCGTCTCCTTCGACTCGGTCTCCGTGGGCTCGATCATCAGAGACTCGGGCACGATCAGCGGAAAGTAGATCGTCGGCGCCATGTAGCCGCGGTCGAGCAGCGCTTTGGCGAGATCGAGGGCGCGCACGCCGTGCTCCTTCTTCAAGCGTTGCGCCGAAGCGACGAACTCGTGCCGGCAGGTCTCCGGATACGGCGTCTCCAGAAACTCCGCGACCTTCACGCGCAGATAGTTGGCGTTGAGCACGGCCAGCTGCGAGACGCGTTTCAAACCCGCCTCGCCGTTGGCGTAGAGGTAAGCCAGCGCGCGCACCGCGTGCGCGAAGTTCGACCAGAACGAACGCATCGGGCCGATCGACTTTGGGCGGTCGAACTCGAGCGCGAACTCGCCGTCGCGGGCGACCACGACCGGCGTCGGCAGATAGTCGACCAGGTACGCCGCGACCCCGAGCGGGCCGTGCCCGGCCCCACCGCCGCCGTGCGGGATCGTAAAGGTCTTGTGCGTGTTGAGGTGCATCAGGTCGAAGCCCATGTCGCCGGGACGCGTGTAGCCCATGATCGCATTGGCGTTGGCGCCGTCGTAGTACATCAGCCCGCCGGCGGCGTGGACTTCGGCCGCGATCTGCGCGATCTGCTCTTCGAACAAGCCGAGGGTGTTGGGATTGGTCATCATGCAGACCGCGGTATCGGGACCGAGCACCTTGCGAATTTCCTCGACGCTGACGCGGCCGCGCGAATCGCTCGGCAGCGAGATGACGTGGAAACCGCACATCGCCGCGGATGCCGGGTTGGTGCCGTGGGCGGTATCGGGAACGATGACCTTATCGCGGTGCGTCTCGCCGCGATCTTTGAAATACTTCTTGGCGATCAGCAGCGCCGCAAGCTCCGCGTGCGCGCCGGCCGACGGATTGAGCGAAAACGCCGCCATTCCAAAGAGCGAGCTCAGCGAGCGCTCCAGCTCGTACATTACCTGCAGCGCGCCTTGCGCAAGCTCGTCAGGCGTATAGGGGTGGAGCTCGGCGAACTCGCGGCGCGCCGCAATCGCATCGTTCACGCGCGGATTGTACTTCATCGTGCACGATCCCAGCGGATAGAAGCCCACGTCGATGCCGAAGGTCCGCTGCGAAAGCCGCGTGTAGTGACGCACCACGTCGAGCTCGCTGTTCTCGGGCAGCGGCAGCTCCTCGCGCAGAACCGAGGGCGGCAGGTAGGTCTCGAGCGGCTTGGCATCCTCGAAGTAGCGGTTGGCTCGTCCCTTCTGCCCCAACTCGAAAATCAGCGGCACGCCATCGCTCATTTCAGACGCCGGCTGGGACATGGAGACTCTCCTTGAGTGCAGCGGCCAAGGCGTTGATGTCGGCCGTCGTGGTCAGCTCGGTGGCCGTCATCAGGATGCACGAGCTCAAATCCGGATAGAACCGTCCGAGATCTACGCCGCCCAGAATGCCGCGCTCGCGCAGTTTAGCGAGCACCGCCGCGGCCGGCTGGTGAACGTCGGCGACGAACTCGTTGAAGAACGGGGCGGAATGCTTCAAGGTCACGCCGGACACGTTGGCGACCGCCGTCGCCAGCTCGCGCGAGCGCGCCAGGTTGAGCGCGGCGGCGGTACGCAGCCCGCTCTCGCCGAGCAGCGCGAGATAGATCGTAGCGATGAGCGCGCAATGTGCTTGATTGGTGCAGATGTTCGAGGTCGCGCGCTCGCGGCGAATGTGTTGCTCGCGCGCTTGCAGCGTCAGAACGTAGGCGCTACGACCGCCGGAGTCGACCGTTTTTCCGACCAAACGCCCCGGAATGCGTCGCAGATGCTCTTGGGTCGCGGCGATGAATCCCGCGTACGGTCCGCCATAAGCCACCGGAACGCCGAAGCTCTGCGCCTCGCCCGCCACGATCTGCGCGCCCCACGAGGCCGGCGTCGCCAGCGCGGCCAGCGATAACGCTTCGGCGACCACGGCGATCGGCACGGTACCGGCCTCGCGCACCGCTCCGAGCGCTTGCGCGTTGAGCGTATCGACGTTGCCAAAGAAGTTGGGAGACTGCAGGGCGACGGCGGCGTACTCACCGCCGGCGACGGCATTTTCAACCGCCTGGAGATCCGTCGTTCCCTCGGCCGTAAACGGGAGCTCGTCCAGCGCGACGTCGAGTCCATCGCAGTAGGTTCGCAATACCGCCCGATAGTTGGGATGCGCCGCTTGCGAGACGAGCATCTTCTGCCGTCCGGTGGCGTGGAGCGCCATGATCGCGGCCTCGGCAAGCGCGGTCGCACCGTCGTACACCGAGGCGTTCGCGATGTCCATGCCGGTCAGCAGACAGATGTAGGTCTGCCACTCGTAGATCGCCTGGAGATAGCCTTGCGAAACTTCGGCTTGGTATGGCGTGTAGGCCGTCAAGAACTCGCCGCGCATCGCCAGCGACGCAATCGCCGGAGGCGCGTAGTGCCGGTAGGCGCCGGCACCGAGAAAGGAGCGGTACCCGACGCCCGCGTTGTGGGCGCCGAAGTGCTCGAAGCGACGCCCGATGAGATACTCGGGCAGCTGCGGGACGATTTCGAGCTTCTCTTTGAGCGCGACGTCATCGGGGACGCGCAAGAGCTCGTCGAGGCTAGCGGCCCCGATCGCCGCGAGCATCTGTTCGACGTCGCGTTTAGTATGCGGCGCGTACACGGCGTCTACTCGGCGGCAATCTTGTCGTATTCGGCAGGGGCGAGCAAATTGTTGCGCTCGTCAGGCTTGCTAAGGTGAAGCTTGAGCAGCCAGCCTGCACCGTACGGCTCCCGGTTCACGGCCGCGGGGTCGTTCTCGAGTCCATCGTTGATTGCAACCACCTCGCCCGACATCGGCGTGAAGAGATCGGAGACCGCCTTGACCGACTCGATCACGCCCACGTTGCCGAACTGCTCGATCTTCGCGCCGACCCTCGGCAACTCGACGTAAACGATATCGCCGAGCGCATTCTGCGCGTAATCGGTGATGCCGATCGTGGCCGAATCGCCGTCGAGCCTCACCCATTCGTGTTCTTTGCTATAGAGCAGATCCTCCGGCACAGCCACGGTTTGCGGGTATCTCCTTCCGATTTACTGCGAGCGTTTATAGAACGGCAGCGGGACGACGGTCGCTTCATGCACCGTACCGCGAACCTCGACCCCGAGTCGCGTTCCCGGGGTTGCAGCCGCCTTGGCGACCAGCGCCGTCGCGACGTTCTTGTTTTCGACCGACGGTGCGAGCGAGCCGCTGCGGACCTCACCGGCGTCGCGCCCCTCGAAGGTAACGCGATAGCCTTCGCGCGCCGGGGCTCGACCGCCCATGACGATTCCGACGATGCGCGGGTAGTCGTCGCGCGCGAGCTGGGCTTCAAGCGCGGCCTTGCCGATGAAGTTGGGCTTGCTCAGCTTGAGCGCCCACGTTTGACCGGCCTGGACCGGCGTGATCGTCTCGGTGAGCTCGTGCCCGTAGAGCGGCATGCCGGCTTCGAGGCGCAGCACGTCGCGTGCGCCGAGTCCGCAGGGTTCGAGTCCTTCGGCTGCGGGGTCATCGAGCAGCGCGTTCCAAACGCTCGACGCCTGGCTGCCGTCGACGAAGAGCTCGAACCCATCCTCGCCGGTGTAGCCGGTGCGCGCGATCACCGCCGGCACGCCCTGCACGTGCCCCTCGGCCGAAAAGTAGTAGCGCATTGCCGCCAAGTCGACGTCGACGTGCGGCTGCAGGTACTCGACCGAGCGCGGCCCCTGGATCGCAATCAGCGCGTTGCGCCCATGACGATTCTCCAGCACCACGCCGCTGGCCGGCAGACGGGCGTTGAGATGCGCCCACATCTTTTCGGCGTTGGCGGCGTTGACGACCAGCAGCCAGCGCGAGTCGAGACGATAGAAGATGGTATCGTCGTGGGCGCCGCCGGCATCGTTGCAGAAAATGTTGTAACGGGCTTGCATCGGCTTCATCGTCGCGACCGCATTGATCGCGAGCTCGTCGCTCCATGGAGCAACGAGCTCGCCGGTGAGCACGAACTGCCCCATGTGCGAGAGATCGAAGAGCCCCGCGCGCTTGCGCACCGCGTCGTGCTCTTTTAGAATGCCTGCGTACTGCACCGGCATCTCGAAACCGGCGTACTCGACCATGCGCGCCCCGGC
>JASHXG010000133.1 GCA_030043675.1 Vulcanimicrobiota bacterium | reverse complement strand
TGCGCTCTCAAGAACGCCGCGTCGTCTTTACCAACGGCTGCTTCGACGTGCTCCACGCCGGGCACGTCGACTATCTCGCCTGGGCGCGCGCTCAAGGCGACGCGCTCATCGTTGGCTTGAACGAAGACGAATCGGTCAGGCGGCTGAAGGGCGACGCACGGCCGATCGTTCCGTTTGCGCAACGGGCTGCGCTTCTGCTGGCCCTGCGCAGCGTCGACGTCGTGGTCGGGTTCAACGAACGAACGCCGGAGGTGCTGCTGGACCGCATTCGCCCCGACGTCCACGTCAAGAGCGATCAGTACCGTGAAGACGAGCTGCCGGAGCGCACGGTCGTGCTGCAGCACGGCGGGCGGATCGCGCTCGCGCCGCACGTCGCGGGCGAGAGCACGACCGAGCTGATCGCCAGGATCTTGCATGCGTATAGCCCTTACGGCTAACGGTCCCGGTGAGGTGGCCGGTTGGCTGCGCCCGCTCTTACGATCCTTATACCAGCGTAAACCCGATGCCGACGTGCACGTCTTCCTCGTGCCCGACGACTATGCGACCGGATTCGAGTCGCAAATCTTGCGCGAGGAGTTTGCGCAAGCGCATGTCTACGAGCCGCGCACCTACGTGCAATTTGCGCTCGGCCGCCGGGTCGCAGGCATTCCGGAGCGCGTCGATCTCGTGCAGTACGTCGGCGGAGATCTGATGCACGCCGCGCGCCTGCACGCGCGACTCAAAGGGCGAGCCGCAACCTACCGATTCTCTGCGCGGCGGTATCGTGCGCTCTTCGAGCGCGCGTTTGCGGTCGGCCGCGACAATGTCGAACAACTCGAAGACTGGGGCATCCCGCCCGAGCGGATCGTCCTGGTCGGAAATCTCGCCATCGACGCGGCGCTGATCGAGTCGAACGTGCCGACGCAGGCGGGAACGCCGGCCGACGGCATCCTGATCATGCCGGGCTCGCGCGCGTACGAGCTCGACAACTTAATTCCGTTCTTTTTCTCGATGGCTCTGCGCATCTTGCGCGAGCGTCCGGATCTGCCGATCGCGATCGGCCTGACGCCGTTTACCTCGCGCGCCCGCTTGCAGTCCGCGATCGAGCGCGGCGGTCACGAGCGCATCTTCGGCCGGCGCGGGCGTCTGGTCGATGAGGACGGACGCGATTATTTGGAGTCGCTCGACGGCGGAGTTCGTATTCCGGTCCTCTCCAACGCGCTTGCGGCCGCCAAGCAAGCCCGCCTCGTCTTGACGATTCCCGGGACGAAAACCGTCCAAGTGGCGGCGCTCGGCACGCCGGTCATCACGATCACGCCGCTGAACGCACCCGAGGCCGTTACCGTCAACGGTCCGCTGACCTATCTCGATCGCATTCCTCTGGTCGGCGTTCCGCTCAAACGCGCCTTCGTAGTCGGCGTATCTCGTCGCTACGTCCATCACGCGCAGCCCAATATCGACGCCGGCTCGACGTTGATTCGTGAGGTGCACGGCACGGTCACGCCGGGACGCATCGCGCGCCTGGCGCTGGAGCATTACGACGATCGCGGTTGGATTGCGTCGACCGGCCCGCGCTTGGCGGAGCTCTACCGCGATCACGCCGGTGCGGCGGATCGCATGGTTTCGTCGCTGCTCGAGCTGGCTGCCTGAGGCTTGTGACGCGCATCACGGTCGTCATTGCGACCAAAGATCGTGCGGAGTATTTGGACCGCACGCTGGGCTCGCTCGAGGCGCAGGCCGGCGCGCCGCCCTTTGAGGTCGTCGTGGTCGACAACGGCTCGACCGATGCGACCGCGGCGGTCGTCGATGGGTGGCGCATGCGAGCGCCTTTCACGGTGAGCTACGTGGCCGAGCCGCAACCCAATCGAGCCAAGGCCCGCAATCGCGGGGTGGAAGCGGCGACGGGCGAGTACCTGCTCTTCTGCGACGACGACGTGCAGGCGCCGTCCGGCTGGATCGCCGCGCACGCGGCAGCGCACCGCGCAGACGCCGACTACGTCGTCAACGGTCCGATTCTCAACGTTCCGTCGTACGAGCGCCGGCCGCAGCCGAGCGTTGCGAATTACTCGGGCGCCTTCCTCTGCACGTGCAACGTCTCGGTCTCCAAACGGGCCTTCATCGGCGTCGGCGGTTTCGATGAGGCGTTCGAGCTCTACGGCTGGGAAGATACCGAGCTGGGCTTGCGCCTGCGACGCTCGGGGGCGCGCCGGCGATTCGCATGGGACGCCTACCTGTGGCACATCAAACTACCCGCGCAGAACACACTCGAGGACGAGAGCCGCAAGGCGGTCGAGAAGGCACGCATGGCGCGTCGCTTTCTCGCCAAACATCCGTCGAACAGGGCGCGACTCGCGACCGGCGCGTACGCGCTCAACGAGTTGCGCGGACGGTATCTGTTGCCTGAGTGGCTGCTTGCACTCTACGCGGGTCTGGCCGGCACGCAAGGCGCGCCGGGATGGATCAAGGCCGTCGCGCGCGCACAGTTCTTAGACGGCATCTATACGCGCGAGTTGGTGCGTTCGCGCGATCCGCAGGAACCCGCGCGTGGCTGAGAAGGCCTTGCTCTATTGCGCCGGCGGCGGAATCGGCGACTCGCTCGTCGCTTCGGTGGTGGCGCGCGCGCTCCACTCGCGCTTTGAGATCGTTGACGCATTGACGCTCGCCTCGCACCGCGCGGTCTTGGAACGAGTTCCCGACGTGGACGGCGTGCTCGTCGACGAGGGCGGCGACGAGCGGGCCCTCGCGCACAAGCTGGCGGCGCGCGGATATGGCGCGTGCATCGTGACCTGGGCAACCCCACGGACCGCGCGCGTTCCACAGTTGGCCGGAATTCCCGTGCGGGTCGGACAAGCCAGGCGCCTCTATTCGTTTCGCTTTACCGAGCGGGTGGTCGTGCGGAGCGAGCGCGGCGACGTCACCTCGCACTGGTCCGAGATCCTGCTCGATTTTGCCCGAGCCATCGGCTGCGACACGAGCGATCGTGCGTACCGTTTCGTGCCCACGCCCGACGACGAGCGGGAGTCGGAAGCGTTCGGCGCGGCCTCGGGCGACTTTATCATCCTCAATCCTTGCAATGCGGTTGCTTCACAGCGCGGCATCTGGCCGATCGGTGGCTGGGTGGCCTTGGCGCGCGCCTTGCACGAGCAGCGCGACGGGCAGGTTCTCATCAGCGGCTCGCCGGCCGACGCGCCGGTAGCCGAGGCGATCGCGCGCGCCTGCTTCGACGGCGGCGCGCGTGACGGAAGCATCGCGTCAATCGCGGGAAAGACGAAGATCGGCGGGTTTGGGGCGCTCGCGCAGAGAGCACGAGCCTTCGTCGGCATTACGACCGGGACGATGCACGTCGCGGCTGCAGTGGGCTGCCCAACCGTCGGGATCTTTCCTTTTCAATCGGACTTTCCCGAACGCTGGGCCCCGCTCGGAATGCGCACGGCGGTGGTGCGTGCATCCTATCCTTGCCATCCGGGCGACACGAAGGAGCGGTGCCCCGACTACGCCTGCATCGCGCATCTCGATCGGTCACGCATCCTGGCGGCCGTCGCATCCTTGGAACATCCGCTCGAGCGCGTGCGATCGTGATGCGAGCCACGATTCAGCTCTGCACATATAACCGGGCCGCGTTGCTCGAGCGCGTCCTCGAAGCGTGCTTCGATCAGACGGTAGCCGAGACCGATTACGAAGTGGTGCTGGTCGATGACGGATCGACCGACGCCACGTCCGCGGTGATCGAAACCGCGCGCAAGCGCGCGAGCTGCGCGTTTACCGTCATCACCCAGCGCAACTCCGGCTTGGCCGCGGGGCGCAACGCCGGAATCTCCCGCGCGCGCGGCGAGCGCATCATCTTCATCGACGACGACGTGCTGCCGCTGCCCAATTTCGTCGAACAGCATTTGCGCACGCACGCCCTCCATCCGCAGGCGATCGTGCGCGGGGGTGCGATCACCGTCGAAAAACTCGACGATCTGCCGCCGCCGGTTTGGAGCATCAAGGACTACAGCGGCAACTTCTTCTGGACGACGAACGTATCGGTGCCGCTCTC
>JASHXG010000132.1 GCA_030043675.1 Vulcanimicrobiota bacterium | reverse complement strand
GCCTCCCTGCCGCACGTCGGACGCACCCCCGCCCATACCTTGGCAGTCCGACGTGCAGGTCCGACCACCGGGATAGCCGGGGGTGCCGCCACCGTTAAAGCCGCCTCGCAAGCCGCCGCCACCTACGAAGATCGCCAAGCGCTCCCGGGGTGTCACTGGTATCGTTGCCGTCACCATTCCTCCGCGACCGCCAACCGGTACATAGCTGGAATAAATATAAGAGGCGCTAGGCGCGCCCGCTGCGCCATAGGCGGTGATGGTAATGTGCGTCACGCCGGACGGCACTGTAAAGAACTGCTTTGCGCTGGTGTAGTGGAACGTCTTGCGATGCGCCAGAGCATTACCGCTGTCGGTTGTCGCGCCCGGCGCGGCGATCGGCGGCTGCGCTCCGTCGCAGCCCGCGAGCAATGCGATGGCCACGCCAACGATAATGGCGTGGCAGCTGCTAATCGAGCCTTTCATACGGCGCCCTCCTGGAGCCTGAAGGTTAAGCGCTAGCTTTACCTAATTTTTTGGCGCGTACCTCTCGATCGTCGGATAGAGCTGCGCAAACAACTGCGGCATGTGGCTCTCGGCCTCGACCGGGCGACTGTTCGCAAAGACCGCTACAACGAGACCAGAGTCGGGAAAGTAGAGGTGCGAAGCGCGGAATCCCAGCGTTTCGCCTTGGTAGAACCAAAACGTACCTACCTTGGGGTCGTACCGCTTGACGACACCAAGCCCGAATCCAGATGGGTCGGTGGCCGTCGGCTCGGCAAGCGGCTTGGCCGTCTTCATCGAGATGAGGCTCATCAGTTCCGATTTCTGCTTGGCAGGCAAGAGCGTTGTGCCCGCATAGAGCGCTCGCGCCCAGGCGACGAGATCTGCCGGCGTCGACACGATCGAGCCGGCGCCTTGCGCCCAGGAGAGGCTGTAGCCGCTGACGTCCCTACCGCGAAGCGGCTTGAGTCCCGGGTCTGCTTGTTCGTAGTATCCCGCCACCACGTTGCGTGCCACGCCCGGCGGGTACAGATGCGACGTATAAAAGGTGTGCTTGAGCCCGACGCTGCGTACGATCCGAGCGATCTCCGCCGCGAAGCTCCTGCTGTCGCTGAGCTTGGCAACCACTTCTTGGGCGATGAGATATCCGGTGTTGGAGTAGTGATACTGCGATCCCGGCGGTGCAAACTTCACCTGTGGATAGATCTTGCGAATCAATGCATCGGCCGTCACGTACGCCATGGGATTGCTCGCGTAGGAGGTTTCCCATGAGGGAAGATTGTCGTATGATTCGAGTCCGCTCGTCATGTTGAGCACCTGCCGCAAGGTGAGCTTCGCGTAAGCCGGATACTGCGGCAGATATTTACCGATCGGCGCGTCGATCGATAGCTTTCCTCGCGCCTCCAATCGCAGAACCGCCACGGCGGTAAACGCTTTGGTGTTGCTGCCGATCTGATAGAGGCTCGCCGGAGTGACCTTCGTACTTCCACCGAACGTTGTGGTGCCGCTCGTCACGGCGATCGTTGGGCGCCCTTCGCCATAACTCACCGCGAGCGATAGCGATGAAAGATGCTCCTTCGCTCCGCGCGTTCGCAGGTAGGCGGCAAGCTGGTCTTGGAGAGCGGAGACCAGCTGCGCGTTTTCCGTCGCCGCCGTTTTCGACGCGGGCCCGGTACAGCCGGCGCCGAACGCACATGTCAGCAGGGCTGCAGAGAGAACGCGCGTGACGAGATATCGCTTCGTTGAAAGCATGCGCGACTGTGATGTACTGAGCACGTTTGTGCTTCCTCCCAAGCGAGCTTGCGCCTGCCATGATCCTTTCTGGACGCGCCGCCCGCACCGCGGTATAACTCAGCTATTAAAGGAGGGCACCGATGAAATCGACCGTGTTTCACGCATCCGTCCTTGGTTGCATCTTGTCGCTCGCGGCCTGCTCGGGAGCCGGCAACGTGCCGGGCGCGACGAGCGGCGGCCCGCCGGCCGCGGCTCTGCGCGCGGCAGCCGCTTTCACGATCGGCAGCGCGACGTTCAAAAACGACAAAACGGTACCGCTCACCATGGTCTACAACGGCAACGGCTGCAAAGGCGGCGACAAGTCGCCGGAGCTTCACTGGGCCGGCGTGCCGAAGAAAACGAAGAGCTTCGCCGTCCTTATGCTCGATGTGACTGCGATCTTCTGGCATTGGGGCATGTACAACATCGCGCCGACCGCGACCAGCCTACCGCAGAATGCAGGGACGCCGTCGAGCAAGTACGGCAAGGAAGTCCTCAACGACTGGGCCATTTATTACGGGCGCAAGAATCGGGGTTACGGCGGCCCCTGTCCGCCTCCGGGTCTGGTGCATCACTACGTCATCACGCTGTATGCCCTCGACACGACCTTGACGTTGCCAAAGTCCGCGCACGTGGAGAATCTCGACCTCGCAATTCGCGGCCACGTTCTGGGGAGCACGGCGATTACCGGTCTTTACAAAACGTAAGCGTCGTCGCTTTGCGCGGCTATTTCCGTACCTTCGATTGCGCGGTCGCACTTCGCGCAGCGGAAATCGAGTTCGACGTCGCCGCCGCAGGTTTTGTGGACGATGTGGCTCGCGTCGCGTCCTTTGGTGAAGCGTTTGCCCCAGGCGCGCAGCGCCAGTACGACCGGCCCCAGCGTGCGGCCTTTTTCGGTTAGCAGGTACTCGTAGCGATCCGGGCGCGTCTGATAGCGCCGGCGTTTAAAGACACCGGCTGCCGTGAGCCTCTTGAGACGGGCGGAGAGGACGTTGTCGGCAATTCCGGTCGCTTTGAAATCGTCGAACCGCCGAGCTCCTCGAAGCGCGTCACGGATAATCAGCAGCGTCCACCACTCTCCCACGAGGTCGAGCGTTCGGGCAATCGGGCATGGTAAAGCGGCCAAGCTAGCGCGTTGCATCTTCCAAGTATAGTCACTTGCATCACACAAGTCAAAGTGCTATAGTCGCTTGTATCACGCAAGTAACTAGGTGAAAGTGAGTAACCGCATGCTCGACATTCTTTCCACCTTGTCCGTCGGAGCTACAGCCGGGGTGGTATTCGCGGCAGCTCTCAGCTCGTTGCCGATCCGTCTCGGCGCGCGCGTAGCCTTCGGCGCAGCCGTCGGCGCGTGGATCGCCCTGGTCGTTGGGATCACGGTCTCCGGCACGCTGAGCGCGGTACCGTTCGTCCTGCCCATCCTTTTCGCGCTGCCGCTGGTTGCGGCGGGACTAGCTGCAACATCCGTCGCGTCGCGCTCGGCGTTGATGGCGATTCCGGCGACGACGATCATCGCTCTCAATGCGCTGCGCGTACTCGGCGTATTCATGGTTGTCGCCGCTCTCGACGGTCGCATGAGCGGACCCTTCCCTTACTCGGCCGGCATCGGCGACATGATTACGGGGCTGTTCGCCCTTCCCATCGCGCGCTTGGCGGCGCGCAACCTGCACGACGTGCGCGTGCTGGGGTGGAATATCTTCGGTGCGCTCGATCTCATCGCAGCCGTGTCGCTCGGGATACTGTCGGCGAACGGTCCATTACAGCTCATTCATGCGGGAATCGGCTCGACCGCGATGGCGACCCTGCCATGGGCCCTCATTCCGACGGTGCTCGTCCCCACGTATCTGA
>JASHXG010000131.1 GCA_030043675.1 Vulcanimicrobiota bacterium | reverse complement strand
TTCCTGCGAGTAGATCTTGTCGAACTCCATTTGGTAGTCCGCGCCGGCCGTCGTGTAGTGGAGTAAGTAGTCGAACTCCGACTGGTTGCTGAAATTGGAGATGCCGCCGAAGCTCGCCTCGCTGTCGCTGATGTTGAACGTCGTGGTCTGCTCTAACTCTTGATTGAACTGGCGCGTATCGGTGAAGGTGAAGCTGCTGCTGCTCGATTGTCCGGCGACCGAACTGTAGTTGAACGAGTAGTTCTGCGAGGTCTGCGCCGTTTGGTGGACGATCGCGGCGCTGTAGGTCTCGTTGGGCGGAATGCTGACGAGCGGCCCGTAGTTGGATTGGTAGCTGTACTGAAAGTTTCCGCGCAGATGCTGGGTGAAGTTCTCTTGTTCTTGGACTGCGAGATTGGTCTGCCGGCCTTGCGCGCCGTTGCCGATCGTGTAGAGGTTGACGCTGACGCTGCGCCGGCCGTTTTTCGCCGAGTAAAAGCCCACGTACCCGAGGCCTAGCCCGAGCTTCGTGAAATAGTTCACGATGTAGTAGCCGTAGTAGTATTGGCTCTTGCCGAACGGAACCTGAATTTTTATCCAAGCGCCCTCATACGAGTCGTAGCCCACCTCGGGGAAGATTTTCGCGCGGGCCCGATTGTCTTCCACGGTGCGAAGCGGAATGACGAGCAGCGGCAGGTAAAACACCGCCAGCGCCCCGAGCCACAGGACGGCGTTGTGGATGACGATCCTGTCGCCGGGAATGACGTCCATGGTCTTGCCGGTGATGTGGTAGCCGCCGTGCGGATTCTCACACGTCGTCACGAACGGGTGCGTTCCGTGCGCGGTCCCATCGGGATCGGTATGCAGGTCCTGGGCGGAGAAATGGATCAACCCGCGCTGCACGCCTTCGTCGCTGGCGCCCTTTCCGTTCGTCAGCTTTGCGGTCTGTTCGATGGTGTCGAACGAGATCACGTCGGCGGTTAGCACCGAGTTGTGTTCGTGGTTGATAAGGAATGGGTGGCCGGTGATCGTGATCGTGCGCTCGCCGTCGAAGTGGGCCTTCTCGCCGACGATCTCTTCATCGCCGTAATAGATGTGAACGTTTCCGATCGCGTCACTGGGTTGGCCGCGCTCTCGACTCCCGCTCCACGTGTCGGAGATGACGGCGACGAAGCCCGGCGCGAGCGTCGGCACGCCGGTCGGTTCGGGCGTCGGGGCGGGCGTCGCCTGTCCCGCAGGCGGGATCGGCGGCGGCGTGGATCCGCCGCGCACCAGAAAGATCGGCGGCATGGAGTATAGCGGGCTGGGCGTCGGTCCGGGGACCGGCGGCGCACCGATCGGGGGCGACACCCCGGGCTGCGGGCGCGGCGTGGGATTGAGCTGGAACGTGTCGTTGGTCACGCCGCTCGGCACCGTTGGCAGGCCGGGCGTCACGACCGGAGTCGGGGTCGCTCCGGGCGAGGCCGGCGGCGTCGGGCTGGGCGGGGTCACTTGGGCCACCTGCTGACCGCTTGCGCCGGTGTCGTGGTAATGCTGCGCGCAGCTCTGCGTGTTGAAGAGCATCAGCGCCGTGGCTTCGTCTTGGTCGATCTGCGCGGCTGCCGAGGCCGAGAGCGGAAACGCACCGCCAACGAATATGCCGATCGCCGCGATCGCGGCTAGGCCACGACGCCCTCGAATCGACGGTCGCACCGTGTCAGTGTTCTTCCAACCAGAGCAGTATCGCACCCGCTGTACCCATGATGATATTCGGCAGCCACGCGGCAAAGAAAGGATTCAAAGCTCCGTTGCGGCCGAACGCGGAAGCCGCCGACACCATGAGATAGTAAACGAAGAATGCTATGATCGAAAGCGTGATCCCGAGCGTTTTTCCGCGCTTGCCGAAGCGCAGGGCCAGCGGCAGCGCGACGATGACGCCGATGATGCATGAAAACGGCCATGCCAGCTTGTCGGCTAGGTTGATCTGCAAGTTGCCCATCGCGGTGCCGCCGATTCCCTGAGATTGGAGGGCGTTCACCTGCGTGCGCAGCGACTTGCTGCTCATCGTCCATGGATCGTTGTTGACCTGACTGACGAACTGCGAAGCCGTTTCGCCGAGCGGCAAGCCGATCGTGACCGTCTTCACTCGTTGCTGGTTCGTAAGAAAGCCGTCGTTGTTGTAGCGCGTGTCGATCACGTCGTGGAGCTCGAGGGCGCTGCCGTTCACGACGGCCGTCTTCGCCTGAAGCGTTTCGTTCCACGGTCCGAACTTCGCCGGCTTAAAAATCTGCACGTCCATCATCGTCTTGTTGTCGTACGCGACTTGTCCGACATAGAACGTGTTGCCCGTATCGGGGTCCTTGCGAAAAAACTGCGGCTCGACCGGAAGAGCGTCGGTGTGGTAGATAATCTGATAGAATGTGCGCGTCGAGAGGTCGACCGAGCGCGGCGCGACGAATTCGTTGATTCCATACGAAATCAAAAACATCGCAATGCCGAAAAGCACCGGCGCGAGCGCAATGCGCATCACGGAAATGCCCGACGTGCGCATCGCGGTAATCTCGTTGTCGCCCATCACGCGTCCCATCGCCAGCAGCGCCGCGAAAAGGCAGCCGAACGGAAATGCCATCGGCGTCGCCTGCGGAATGCGAAAAAGAACGAACCGCAGCACCAGAAAGAACGGTGCGTGCTGGTTGATGATGTAATCGGCCGCCAGAAAGAAGATGTTCAGCGCCCAGAAGAGCAAGAACGCGCCTAACGCAAAGAGGAACGGCCCCGTCATCTCGTGGAGCAGGTAGCTGTCGAGTATCGGCACGCGCAGCAGCTCGCCTAATCCGACACGAGGAAGCGGCTGCCGATGCGTCAGGGTCGCCATGTGCCGATTATGCCCGCGGAGTTAGTAGCTGCGGTACGCGTTGAGCACCCGCGTCACGTAGGCCCGCGTCTCCGCGTAGGGAGGAACGCCGTGGTAGCGATCGACCGCTCCCGGCCCGGCATTGTAGGCCGCGACCGCGAGCGTCACGTTGTCGTGGTAGCGATCGAGCAGCGAGCGCAGATAGCCCGTGCCGCACTGCACGTTCTCGGTGGGGTCGAACGGGTTGGCGATCCCACAGTGCGCGGAGGTGCCCGGCATCAGCTGCATCAGCCCCTGCGCGCCGGCGACGCTGACCGCCGAGGGATTGCCGGCCGATTCGGCCATCAACACCGCGTGCACCAGCCCGACGGGAACGCCGTTGGCCTGCGAGGCGCCGTTCTCGAGCGACCGGATCTCCACTGGATCGAGCGCGCCCTGTGCAGCGTAGGGCAGATAGCCTGCGCCGCTGCAACCGCAGAGCAGGGTCACGAGGCCGCAGATTCCGACCAGTCGCCTCATCGCACCTCAAAAAGAAATCATC